>NZ_JBHVEG010000013.1:0-64798 GCF_042802395.1 Promicromonospora sp. NPDC057488 | reverse complement strand
CTCCCCTGCCAGGAGACGTCGGACGATCGTGGCGTACTCGCGTACTGCGGTGAGCGGGCTCGGGTAACGCTCCCCGCGCAGCGCCTGGACGAACATCTCCGGCCCGCACAGGCCTGTGCCGACCTCGATGCAAACTGCCGAACCTGTAAGCCATGCCGCGCCCGAGCTCCAGCAGGGTGTCCTGGATGCGGTCCATGAGGACGCGCTCGCGGTCACGCTCCGCGCGGTGCTCACCCGGATCCAGGTGCTCGAAGACGTAGGTGTCCTTGACGGCCTGCTGGGCGAGGTCGGAGTCAGCCGCGTCGAGCGTCGCCGTGAAGTTGGACGGTGCTGACCCGAGACGCTTCCGGAGGTCGGTCTTGATCTCGAACTCGAGACTCGCACGGGACCAGCCGTTCTGGACCGCCTTGGCGGCGTACCACTCGCGGTCCTCGCGGGTGTCGAGCTTGTCGAGCAGGACGGTGACGTGGCGCCATGGCAGTTGTGCACCAGGCTGGTGCACAAATTCGGACTCGGTCGGCCAGGCTTCTGCGACCTTCCGCATGTACAACAGGCTGCGTCGCGACCAACCCCGCTGACCTGGGAACTCACGCCGCAAGTCTGCCGAGATCTGGTCCACGACCTTCGCGCCCCAGCCTTCGTCCCGCTGCCGGTCGAGGATGTCCCGACCTACGGACCAGTAAAGCCGGAGCACCTCGGTGTTGGCGGCGCGGACGGCGCGGAACTGGGTGGTGCGGACCCGTCGCTTCAGGTCCGCGATGAACTCTCCGTAGCCGCTGGGCGTGGGGAGCTGCTGGTGTCGATAAACGGCCTCAACAGCGCCAGGTGAGAAGGCTCAGACCCGGACCGGCTCCGGGTCCTTCGGCTCCGGGTCTTCCGCGATCAGCGACGGCCCGTCGTTCTGCACCGAGCCGACGGCGTCGCCCACCGGCAGCGTGGCCAGGGGCAGGTTGTCGATCTGCAGCAGTTCGGACGCGTCGCTCACCGACGGGTCGAGCCACTGGTTCCAGGCGCTCGGCGGCAGCACGAGCGGCATGCGGTCGTGGATCGCGGCCATGCTCTCGGACGCCAGCCGGGTGATCACCGTCGTGGAGACCAGCCAGCGGTCGGGGTCGGTCTCGCTCGCGGCCGGGTTGCGCCAGAACTCATACAGCCCCGCGAACGCCGCGACGCCCGCCTCGGCCGGGTGGATCCAGTACGGCTGCTTCGGCACCTTCTTGGAGCCGGTCGCGGGCAGTGCCAGCTTGCGCCACTCGTAGTAGCCGTCGGCCAGCACCAGGCAGCGCCGGGCCTTGAACGGCTTGGCGAACGCCGGCTTGTCGACCAGCGACTCCGAGCGCGCGTTGATCATGCGCGCACCCCCGCTCGGGTCCTTGGACCAGGACGGCACGAGACCCCAGCGGGCGAGCTGCATCGACCGGCTCACCTCCGCGGAGCCCTTGGCCGCCCGCTCGACGACGATGCGCACCGGGTCCGTCGGCGCGACGTTCCAGGACGGCGGCAGCAGCCGCGCGTCCTCGGCGAGCTCCGCGATCGCGAGCTCGTCTGCGAGGTCCTGGGTCTGGGTGAAGGAGGCGAAGCGTCCGCACATGGGACCAGCATGCCCCGAGCCACTGACACTCGCGGGATGCCGGGAGCGCGGCACGGGTTCGTGGTGAACTCCGGACGAACGCCTGACCGGAGAGCGAGATCACTCTTCTCATCGTCGTATCGATTCGATAGCATCGGGCCCATGCCAACCTCTGCGCCGTCGGGCGTCTCCCCAGTCATGCCCGCGCGCCGAGCCTCCTCCCGGTCCACCGTCAAGTGGGTCCTCATGCTCGGGGCCCTGTCGGCCCTGCCCGCCTTCACCGTCGACATGTACCTGCCGGCGCTGCCGCAGGTCGCCCTGGACCTCGACTCCACCGAGGCGCTGGCCCAGCTCACGGTGTCCTGCATGCTGATCGGCGGCGGCGTCGGCCAGCTCGTCATCGGGCCGCTCTCGGACCGGTTCGGCCGCCGCGCCCCGCTCCTGGTCGGCCTCGCGCTGCACGTCGTCATCTCGCTGCTGTGCGCCGTCGTCACGAGCATGCCGCTCCTGATCGGCCTCCGCCTCGCCCAGGGCTTCTTCAACGCCGCGGCCGGCGTGGCCTCGGTCGCCATCGTGCGCGACCGCTTCGTGGGTGCCGAGGCCGCCCGCATCCTGTCCCGCCTCATGCTGGTGATCGGCGTGGCGCCGATGTTCGCGCCCACGCTCGGCACCTTCGTGCTGGCGCACGGCCCCTGGCGCTGGGTGTTCGTGGTGCTGGCCGTCATGGGCGCTGCGCTGGCCCTCGTGGTGCTCCGCGTGATGCCCGAGACCCACCCGCCGGTCAAGCGGCTCACGGGCGGCGTCCGCGCCGTCGCCGGCGGCTACGGCAAGCTGCTCAGGGACCGGCACTTCATGGCCCTCGCGGTGATCCCGGGCCTCGGCTTCGGCGTGCTGATGAGCTACGTGGTGGGCTCGCCGATCATCTTCCAGCAGGAGTACGGGCTGAGCGAGGGGCAGTTCGCCCTGCTGTTCGCGGTCAACGGCGTGGGGCTGGTCCTGTCGGCCCAGGTCAACGCGGCGCTCGTGCGCAAGGTCGCCCCGGTCCGGCTGCTCCGGTTCGGGGTGGTCGCCCAGGCGGTCCTCGTCGTCGTGCTGCTCGTGGTGGTCCTGACCGGGGCGGGCGGGCTGATCGGCCTGCTGGTCGCCCTGTGGTGCGTGCTCGCGTTCCAGGGGCTCGTCCCGGCCAACGCGTCCGCGCTGGCGCTGTCCCGGCACGGCGAGATCGCCGGCACCGCGGCGGCGATGATCGGCGCCGTCCAGTCCCTGATCGCCGGCTCGGTGAGCTCGCTCGGCGGGTTCCTCGGCGGGGACGCCGTGGCCATGGCCCTGGTGATGCTCGCGGCGGTCACGCTCGCGATCCTCGTCCTGGCGATCGCCACCCCGGCGTTCCGGCGCGGCGGCTGGCACATGCCGGTCTGAGACCCGCCCGGGAGTTCGCCGGGAGAGTTCACCGGGAGGTAGCGCCGGATTTACCGGGAGTTGGGGTGCGCCCACTTGGCTCGGCCGCATGAGCACACCCCTGCGTACCCGCGCCGCGCGCGTGGTGGCCGCCGCGGCAGCGACGTCGTTGCTGCTGCCGGCGGCCGTCGCCGTCGCCGGACCCCGCCCCAGCCCTGCCACCGAGCACCACGGCGGGACCCACCTCACCGCGACCCTCGCCGGCCGCGCCACGCTGTCTGCCGACTACCTGGCCGAGGGGCCGCCGTCCGGCGCCGCGGCCAGCCCCGGCAACGGCCGGCAGGGTCCCTGGGACGGCCAGGTGATCCCCGGTTTCTCCGCGATGGTCGACAACCACGACGGCACGTTCTGGGCCCAGCCGGACAACGGCTTCGGCGCCAAGGGCAACTCCGCCGACTTCCTGCTCCGCAACTACCTGGTGCGCCCCCAGTGGGACACGAACCGCCGCGGCTCGGGCTCCGGCGAGATCGAGGTGCTCGACTTCGTCGGGTACAACGACCACAACGACGTGCTCGACTTCGACATCGTCAACAAGGACACCACCGACCGCCTGCTGACCGGCGCCGACTTCGACATCGAGTCCCTCGTCCGCGCGGCGGACGGCACGTTCTGGGTGGGCGAGGAGTTCGGCCCGTTCCTGCTGCACTTCGACGCCGACGGCACCCTGCTGGAGGCCCCGTACGAGTTCCCTGACGGCAAGTCGCCGGGCAACCCGTACCTGGAGCCCGGCGAGAAGCCGAACGTCGGCAGCAGCCGCGGCTTCGAGGCCATGGCCGGCGTCGGCCGCTACCTCTACCCGGTGGTCGAGGGCGCGCTCGCGAACGACACCGACCCGCGCCGCCGCTGGATCTACCAGTTCGACACCCGCAAGGGCGAGTACACCGGCAAGCGCTGGGCGTACCAGACCGACCAGCCCGCCGACGTCATCGGCGACGCCTTCGCCACGGGCCGCGACACGATGCTGCTCATCGAGCGCGACGACTTCGAGGGCGACCAGTCCGTCACCAAGCGCGTGTACGAGATCGACCTCGGCACGAAGGACCGCGACGGGTTCGTGCGCAAGGAGCTCGTCGTGGACGCGCTGCGCATCGACAACCCGCGCGGCATCGACGCGGGGGAGGGCTACGGCCTGGGCGAGACGTTCGCCCTGCCCGTGCAGTCCTTCGAGACCGTCCTGTTCGTCGACAAGGACACCCTCCTGATCGGCAACGACAACAACTACCCGGGCAACGACGCGCGCGTCACCGGCACCCCGGACGACACCGAGATGGCCCTCGTCGACCTCGAGCGGAAGCGCGTGACCGACGACGGCGTCACCGTGGTCGGTCACCGCGGCGCCTCCGGCTACCGGCCGGAGCACACGCTCGCGGCCTACGAGACCGCCATCAACCAGTGCGCCGACTACATCGAGCCCGACGTGGTCTCCACCAAGGACGGCGTGCTGGTCGCCCGGCACGAGAACGAGATCAGCGGCACCACGGACGTCGCCGCGCACGCCGAGTTCGCCGGCCGCCGCACCACCAAGACGATCGACGGCGCCCGGATCACCGGCTGGTTCACCGAGGACTTCACGCTCGCCGAGCTGCGCACCCTGCGCGCCAAGGAGCGCCTGCCGCAGGTCCGGCCGCAGAACACGGCGTTCGACGGCCTCTACCTGATCCCGACGCTCGACGAGGTGCTCGACCTGGCCCGCAACAGCCGCACCTGCGACGGCGCGCCCGTCGGCGTCTACCCGGAGACCAAGCACCCCACCTACTTCGACTCGGTGGGCCTGTCCCTGGAGGAGCCGCTGGTGGCCGAGCTGCGCCGCAACGGGTTCGACGACGAGGACGCGCCGGTGATCGTGCAGTCCTTCGAGGTGGGCAACCTGCAGGAGCTCGACGAGCTCACCGACGTGCCCCTGGGCCAGCTCGTCAGCAGCAGCGGCGCGCCCTACGACCTCGTGGCCGCCGGCGACCCGCGCACCTACGCGGACCTCGTCACTCGCCAGGGGCTCCGCGAGATCGCGCGCTACGCCGACGGGATCGGCGCCGAGAAGAACGTGCTCATCCCGCGCGCCGCCGACGGCACGCTCGCCGAGCCGACCAGCGTGATCCGCGACGCGCACCGGGCGGGCCTCGAGGTGCACACCTGGACCTTCCGGCGGGAGAACCAGTTCCTGCCGGCCGAGTTCCGCTCGTCGGCCGACCCGAACGGGATCGGCGACCTCGTCGGCGAGATCCAGGTCTTCCTGGACGCCGGTCTGGACGGGTTCTTCTCGGACAACCCGGACCTCGGGGCCGCCGCGGTCAGGTGATCCCCGGGTGACTTAACAGGCCCCGTGCCGGGGTACATGCTTATGCTCGCTATGTGCCCCGGCACCTCCGTCACCAGCAAAGTCATCGCGCCGCCCGCTTTGCGGCGCTCGTCGTCGTCGGCGCGCTCGTCCTCGTCGCCGTGGGCGGCACCGCCGCCTATCTCGACCTGAAGCAGCAGATCGGCGTCAGCGACGTCTCGGGTCTCGTCAAGGGTCCGACGCCGTCCGCGGACCCCGACGACCCGTTCTCGGGCCGTAGCCTCAACATCCTCGTGCTGGGCACCGACCTGCGTGGCGGTGAGAACACCGAGATCGCCGGTGCGGGTGACGGCGGCATGCGGTCGGACACCACGATGCTGGTGCACGTCTCCGGCGACCGGTCCCGCATCGAGGTGGTGTCGATCCCGCGCGACTCGCTGGTCGACATCCCGGCGTGCAAGCTGCCCGACGGCTCCGAGTCCGGGGCCACCTACGGCATGTTCAACAGCGCGTTCACGATAGGCGGCGGCGCGGCCGAGGACCTCACCTACGCCGCGGCCTGCACCATCTCGACGGTGCAGACGCTGACCGGCGTGCCGATCACCAACCACATGGTCGTCAAGATGGACGGCGTGGTCGAGGTCGTCGAGGCGCTCGGGGGCGTGCGCATGTGCCTCCCCGAGCCGCTCGTCCAGAACCCGGCGTACGGCCGGTTCGAGCTGCCGGCCGGCGAGCAGACCCTCGACGGCCGCCAGGCGATCGGCTTCCTGCGGGCCCGGCACGGCACCGGTCTGGGCCTGGAGCAGGGCAGCGACCTCACCCGGATCGACCGGCAGCAGGCGTTCGTCGACGCCCTCGTGCGCCAGATCCTGGACCAGAACGTCGTGACCAACTCGCCGCGCCTGTACCGCACCATCGAGGCGGTGCTACGGGCTATCTCGGCCGACCCCGGCCTGGCCGACCCCGCGGCGCTCGCCGGCCTGGCGTTCAGCATCCGCGACATCGACCCGTCCGAGATCGTGTTCACCGAGCTGCCCGTGGTGGCCGCCCCGACCGACCCCAACCGGGTGGTCTGGACGGCGGACGCCACGGCGATCTGGGAGCGTCTCGCCGCCGACGAGCCGCCGCCGGGGCACGAGACCCCCGCCCCGGGCTCCGGGTCGTCCGGCAAGCCCTCCACGGGCTCCTCGGACGGTTCGTCCGACGGCGCCTCGGACGGCGCCACCGGCTCGGGATCGGCCGGCGATGACGGCGGTGCGACGCCGTCGGGCAGCCCCAGCCCCTCGCCCTCGCAGTCGCTGCTGCCGGGGGTCTGCGCGGACTGATCCGGGGCCCGGACCCCTGACGTCGCCTGGACGCAACCTGGGAACGGCTCGACTTAGTTACACGATTGTCGCAATGAGGCCCTACTCTCCGATGCGTGGCGAGTGACTTCTGGACGGCAGTGCGACCTGTCGGCGAGATAATTCCCGGGGTTCCCCGACATGCGCGCTCGGGCGAGCGCCAGCCCCGGCACGTGCGCAGCTGGCGGAAGAAGTTCGTGGTCCGCACCGTCACCATGAGTGTGGTGGGCGCGATGGCGTTCGGTTCCGCGGCGGCCGCGACGGCGTACCACAACGCGGTCTCGCAGATCGAGGTCCAGGACCTCGACGGCCTGGTGACCGAGGTGGTCGAGCCGAAGGACCCGTCCGACCCGTTCAAGGACCAGGCCGTCAACCTGCTCCTCATGGGCACGGACATCCGCGACGGTTCCAACGCCGACATCGGCGGCACGGTCTCCGGCATGCGCTCGGACACCACGATGCTGGTGCACATCTCGGCGGACCGGCAGTGGATCGAGATCGTGTCGCTGCCTCGCGACACGTTCGTCGACATCCCGTCCTGCAAGCTGCCCGACGGGAGCCAGTCGCAGCCGTACCGGGACAAGTTCAACGCCTCGTTCACCGTCGGCAGCGGCGGCACGGACATGAAGTACGCCGCCGCGTGCACGATCAACACGGTCAACGCGATCACCGGCGTGACGGTGACGAACCACGCCGTGGTCAAGATGAACGGCGTGATCGACGTCGTCGATGCGATCGGCGGCGTGAAGATGTGCCTGCCGGAGGCGCTGCACGGCAACCCGAAGTCCGCCCGCATCGACCTGCCCGCGGGCGAGAACCTGCTCGACGGCAAGACGGCGATCCAGTTCCTGCGCGTGCGCAAGGGCACGGGCATGGGCCTCGAGATGGGCAGCGACCTGACGCGCATCGAGCGGCAGCAGGCGTTCATCAACGCGACGTTCCGGCAGATCCTGTCCGCCGAGACGCTCGCGGACCCGACCAAGACGTTCCGCCTGATCAACGCGGCCCTCGGCTCGCTGAGCGCCGACCCGGCGATCGCCAACCCGGGCAGCGTGGCCGGTCTCGCGTGGTCGCTGCGCGAGATCGAGAAGCGCAACATCATCATGACCAAGATCCCGGTCTACGACACCGAGGAGAACGGCGTGGGCGGGCTCGGCTGGGGGCCGGAGGCCGCGGAGATCTTCGCGCGGGTCGCGGCCGACGAACCGCCCGCGGACGTCGTCCTGGACACCCCGGAGCCGTCCGCCTCGCCGAGCGGGAGCGGCGCGGCCGAGGAGGGCTCCGGCGACACCGGGGGTGACACGGGCGAGGCCGGGGGCGACTCCGGCACGGGCGAGACCGAGGAGGGCTCCGGCGACGCCGGAGGCTCGGAGGGCACCGAGGACGGCGAGACCGGCGAGACCGGCGGCGGCACCGAGCCGAAGCCGAGCCCGAGCCCCGAGGTGCTGCTCGACGGCGTCTGCGCCTGACGTGTCAGACGTACAGGTCACCCGGGTGACCTGTACGTCTGACACGTGGGATCAGCCGCCGAGGACGAGCGTGGCCGCCACGACCACCATCGTGACCGCGACCACGCTGTCCAGCACACGCCAGGCGCCGGGCTTCTCCAGCAGCGGCGCCAGGTAGCGCGCGCCGTAGCCCAGGGCGACGAACCACGCGGTGCTGGCGAGGCAGGCGCCGAGCCCGAACCACCAGCGGTCGTCGCCGTGCGTCGCCGCGAGCCCGCCGACGAGCACCACCGTGTCGAGGTAGACGTGGGGGTTCAGCCAGGTCAGGGCGAGGGTGGTGGCGACGGCGGCACCCATGGTCCGCGACGTCATGCTGTGCCGCCCCATGACGACCTGCTGGCCCTTCCAGGCGCGGCGGGCGGCCATGCCGCCGTAGACCAGCACGACGACGGCGCCTGCCCACCGTGCGATCTCGACCACCATGGGCGCGCTCTGGATCAGGGAGCCGAGCCCGCCGACCCCCAGCGAGATGAGCACGAAGTCGCTGACGGCGCAGATGCCGGCGACGAGGCCCACGTGCTCTCTGCGCAGGCCCTGGCGGAGGACGAAGATGTTCTGCGCACCGACGGCGACGATGAGCGAGAGGCCGAAGGCCATCCCGGCAAGCGCTGAGAGCATTCCTGAACCGTAGGAAGTCGGACAGGGGATGTCCGGTTCATGATTCGGAAGTGCGGAAGGACTGTTACAGGGTTAATGATGGGGGTACGTCCAGATTTCACGCCGGGAGCAGCTTGCGTGTTGCTTCTTTTCGCAGCGCCGCCGTGACCCGGTCGAGCACCGCGGACCGCAGCTTCCACTGCTGCAGGTGGAGCGGGACGTCCAGGACGTAGCCGGGCTCCACCAGCGTGATGCCGCCGCCGGTGCCGGCCTCCAGGCCGCCGATCGCGGGCTGCTCCAGGAGCATCCCCCAGCCCAGGCCCAGGCGGATGGTGTCCTCGTACTCGACGGTGCTCGGCACGTGGTACCGCGGCGGACGGGCGTGCGGCGCGCGTGCGCGCAGGTAGACGTCCTGCAGGTCGTCGGTCCGGTCGAAGACGACGACGGGCGCGGCGGCGAGCGCGTCCGGCGTCGGGCCGTCGGGGAACCAGCGCTCCGCGAAGGCGCGCGTGCACGCCGGGCGGTAGCGCATGATCCCGAGCGAGGTGCTGCGGCAGCCCTGCACCTGCGCGGTCTGCGACGTGACCGCGGCCATGACCACGCCCTCGCGCAGCAGGTCGGCCGTGCGGCTGTCGTCGGCGCGGTGCAGGTCGAACGTGACGCCCTCGACCTGGGCGAGGGCGGGCAGCACCCACGTGGCCAGCGAGTCGGCGCTGACCGCCAGGGGCACGGTGACGAGGCGGGCGGGCGCGCCGCTCTCCTCGTCCTTCGCCGGGGCGTCCTGGGCGCCGAGCTCGACGGCGACCTCCGCCCCGAGCAGCTCGGTCTGCCGGGCGAGGCGCAGCAGCGCCTGGCCCGACGGCGTGGCGACCACCGGGCGGGCGCGCCGGACCAGCACGCTGCCCGCGGCGTTCTCCAGCGCGCGGATGCGCTGGCTCACCGCGGACGGCGTGACGTGCAGGGCGCGGGCCGCGGCGTCGAACGAGCCCTCGGCGACCACGGCGGCCAGCGCCTCGAGCTGGCGGGAGTCCCATCGCATGGCACCAGTGTGGCGCATCTTCAGTTCTGCTTACGCGGCGTGAGAAACATGAACTGGTCTTCAGGCGGTGCGCTGCCTAGCGTTGACGTCATGCTCGCCCTGCTCGCCGGACTCGGATTCGGCCTCTCGCTCATCGTCGCCATCGGAGCCCAGAACGCGTTCGTGCTGCGCCAGGGGCTGCGCCGCGAGCACGTGGGCGTCGTGGCGGCGATCTGCGCGGCCTCCGACGTCGCCCTCTACGCGGCGGGGGCCGCCGGGTTCGGGCCGCTCGTGGAGCGCTGGCCCGACGCCGTCGTCGTCGTGCGCTGGCTCGGCGCCGCCGTCGTCGTCGGCTACGGGGCGATGGCCGCCTGGCGCGCGTTCAAGGGCGACACGACGCTCGCCGCGGCCGACGACGGCGCCCTCGGCGACGGCCCCGGCCGCCGCCTCAAGCCCGTGGTGCTCACGGCGCTCGCCCTGACCTGGCTCAACCCGCACGTGTATCTCGACACGGTGGTGCTGCAGGGCTCGGTCGCGGCCACCTACGGCGACACGCGCTGGTGGTTCACTGCCGGTGCGATGGTGTCCAGCCTCGCCTGGTTCGCCGCCCTCGGGTACGGCGCGCGGCTGCTCGCCCCCGTGCTGCGGCGCCCGAACGCGTGGCGCGTGCTCGACGGCGTGATCGCGCTGATCATGCTGGCCGTCGCCGTCTCGCTGCTGGCGGGCTGAGCCCCGCTAGCTCAGCGGGACCCCCAGGCCGGCCAGCCGGGTCGCGGCGTCGCGCAGCACGGCTTCCTGCTTCACGAAGGTGAACCGCACGTGGTTCGCCAGGGCCCGCGCCGTCGGGGAGCCCGGGCGGCAGAACGCCGACGCCGGGATCGCCACGACGCCCGCCAGCTCGGGCAGCCGCCGGCACAGCTCGACGCCGTCGCGCAGGCCGAGCCGGGCCAGCACGGCCGACGCGTCCGCCATCACGAAGTACGTGCCGTCCGGCCGGGTGACCGTGAAGCCGGCGGTCTCCAGCCCGGCGCACAGGAGGTCCCGGCGCTCGGCCAGGGACGCGGCCAGCGCGCGGGGCGTGTCGTCGTCCGCCAGGGCCTGCGCGATGGCCGGCTGGAACGGCGCGCCCGACGTGTACGTCAGGTACTGCTTGACGGTCCGCACCGCCGTGACCAGGTCGGCCGGGCCGTGCAGCCAGCCCACCTTCCAGCCGGTGAACGAGAAGGTCTTGCCCGACGACGAGATGGTCAGCGTCCGCTCCGCCATCCCCGGCAGCGTCGCGACCGGGACGTGCTCGGCGCCGAACGTCAGGTGCTCGTAGACCTCGTCCGTCACCACGATCGCGTCGTGCTCGCGGGCGACCGCGGCGACGGCGGCCAGCTCGTCCCGCGTGAGCACCGTCCCGGTCGGGTTGTGCGGGGAGTTGAGCAGGATCATCCGCAGCCGGTCGGTGGCCGCCGCGCGCAGGGCGTCGACGTCGAGCCGGAACCCGTCCGGCCCTGCGACCAGGGGGACGGTGACGTGCGTGGCGCCCGACATGCCGATCGCGGCCGCGTGCGAGTCGTAGAACGGCTCCAGCGTGAGCACCTCGTCGCCCGGCCGGGTCAGCGCCAGGACCGACGCGGTCAGCGCCTCGGTGGCGCCCGTGGTGACCAGCACCTCGGTGTCGGGGTCGACGTCCAGGCCGTAGTGCCGCTTCTGGTGCTCGGCCACGGCGTGGCGCAGCTCCGGCACGCCGTCCCCGGGCGCGTACTGGTTGCGCCCCGCCTCGATCGCCTTGATCGCCGCCTGCTTGACGTACTCCGGGCCGTCCACGTCGGGGAAGCCCTGGCCGAGGTTGATCGCCCCGGTCCGGACCGCCAGGGCGGACATCTCGGCGAAGATCGTGACGGCCACGCTGCCGTCGTCGGCCAGCAGGCCGGCGGCGCTCGCGGTGGCCTGCCAGCGGTCCTGGCCCCGGTCGGACGAGTCACGGCCAGGTGAATGAAGGGCGTTCATGGGCTAGACGATAGCCACCGCCCGTCCACCGCGGGTTCATCTCCGACATCCCGTACAACCCGCTTTACCTGCACCTTTGTGGACAAGCCTGTGGATTTGGTGGATAACTCGGCCTCCTGGGGAAAGTTATCCACAGGGTGCCCTGCGGAGATGAACGTTTGGATCTAGCGTTGCCGGTCATGGGCGATGAGGGGGCGCGGATCCTCGAGCACGAGGTCCGCGAGCTGGTGCGGCGCAGGGGGCTGGACCCGATCGGTGATCGGGCGGGGTTGTCGACCCTGGTGACGGACGCGGTGGGCGACTACGCGACCCGGGCGAGCGTCGGCGTGGTGCCGCCGCTCGACGACCCGGACGCCGCCGCTCGCGCCGTGACCGACGCGGTGGGCGGGTTCGGCCCGCTGCAGCCGTACCTCGACGACCCGGAGATCGAGGAGGTCTGGCTCAACGCGCCGACGCACGTCTACGTCGCGCGGCGCGGGGTGTCCGAGCTGACCAGCACGGTGCTGACCGACGAGCAGGTGCGCGACCTCGTGGAGCGGATGCTCAAGACCTCCGGGCGCCGGCTCGACCTGTCGAGCCCCTTCGTGGACGCCCGGCTGCCCGGCGGGGAGCGCCTGCACGTGGTGATCCCCGACATCACACGCTCCGCGTGGGCCGTGAACATCCGCAAGCACGTGGTGCGGGCCCGGTCGCTGGCGGACATGGTGCGGCTCGGCTCGCTCACGGCCCAGGCCGCGACGTTCCTCGACGCCGCCGTGCGGTCCGGGCTCAACGTGCTCGTCTCGGGCCAGACCCAGGCGGGCAAGACCACGATGCTCAACGCGCTGGCGGGGTCGATCCCCGGGTCCGAGCGCGTCATCTCGGCGGAGGAGGTCTGGGAGCTGCGCCTGCCGGTCCGCGACCACGTGGCGCTGCAGACCCGCCCCGCCAACCTCGAGGGCACGGGCGAGGTGCCGCTGCGGCGCCTGGTCAAGGAGGCCCTGCGCATGCGCCCGGACCGGCTGGTGATCGGCGAGGTGCGGGAGGCCGAGGCGTTCGACCTGCTCATCGCCCTGAACAGCGGCGTGCCCGGCATGTGCACCCTGCACGCCAACACCGCGCGCGAGGCCGTCGCGAAGATGACCACGCTGCCCTTGCTCGCCGGCGAGAACGTGTCGGACCGGTTCGTGGTGCCCACCGTCGCCTCCGCCGTGGACCTCGTGGTGCACCTCGGCCTGACGCGGGCGGCGGACGGCGTGGTGCGGCGCCAGGTTCGCGAGGTCGTCGCCGTCACCGGTCGGGTCGAGGAGGGTCGCATCGAGACGGCGGGCATCTTCGCCCGCGACGCCGACGGGGACCTGCGCCGCGGCGACGGCATGCCGCCCGGCGAGGACCGGTTCGAGCGCGCCGGGTTCGACGTGCACGCGCTGCTCGCCGACCCGCGGGCGCTGTCGCCGGACGGGGCGCCCTGGGGCCTGGCGCCGACGGCCGGCCGCGCGGTGGGCGCACCGGCGGGTGGCACGCTGCCGGCGGACGGCCGTGGCGCGCGCCCCACGGGGCCGTGGGCCGGTGTGAGCACCCGCGCCGGGTCGAGCCCCTGGGCGACCCGCTGATGGGCGCCGTCGTCGGCCTGCTCCTCGGCGCGGGCCTGTTCAGCGTGTGGTGGTCCTGCTGGACCCCGACGCCGCGCCCCACCGGCCGGGTGACCTGGCAGATGCGCACCCGCGACCTGCTCATCCAGGCCGGTGCGCCCTCCGTGACCCCGGCGATGCTCGTGGGCTCCTGCGTGGGGCTCGGCGTCGTCACGCTGCTCGTGGCGCTCGCCGTGACCAGGTCTCCCGCGATCGCCGTGTGCTTCGCGGCGCTCGCCGCGCCCGGACCCGTGGTGCTGGTCCGCGCCCGCGCCCGGCACCGCCGCCGGGCGCTGCGGGAGGTGTGGCCCGAGGTGGTGGACCACCTCGCCTCCGGCGTGCGCGCCGGGCTGTCCCTGCCCGAGGCCGTGGCCCAGCTGGCGCACCGCGGCCCCGTCGAGCTGCGCGAGCCGTTCGGCCGGTTCGCCCACGACTACCGGGCCGGCGGCCGGTTCGGCGACGCCCTCGACGCGCTCAAGGAACGCCTCGCCGACCCGGTGGCCGACCGCATCGTCGAGGCCCTGCGGCTCACCCGCGAGGTCGGCGGCCAGGACCTGGGCCGGCTGCTGCGGACCCTCAGCGGCTTCCTCCGGGAGGACGCCGCCACGCGCGGCGAGTTGGAGGCCCGGCAGAGCTGGACCGTCAACGGCGCCCGGGTCGCGGTCGCCGGGCCGTGGGTCGTCCTCGCCCTGCTGTCCACCCGGCCGGAGACGGCGCGCGCCTACGACTCGCCGGCGGGGATCACGGTGCTCGTCACCGGCGGCCTCTGCGCGCTGCTCGCCTACCGGCTGATGCTCCGGATCGGACGGCTGCCCGCCGAGCGCAGGGTGCTGCGGTGACGGGCTGGGCGGCCGGGGCGCTCGTCGGGCTCGGCGTCGCACTGGGGGTGCTGATCGTGCTCTCCCGCCTGCGGGCCCGGGCCGTCAGCCTCGACGAACGGCTCGCGCCCTACCTGCGCCCGCGCGACGCGACCTCGACGCTCCTGCGCGAGGCCAGTCGCACGTCGGCGGTGGTCCGGCTGCTCGGCCTGCACGACGTCGGCGCCCGGCTCGAACGCTTCGGCGCACCTCGGGAGGAGATCCGCCGCCGGCTCGACCGGGCCGGCTCCGCCGAGACCGTCGACCACTTCCGGGCCCGCCAGGTCGTGTGGACGGTCGCGGGGCTCGCGGTCGGGCTCGGCCTCGCCCTGCTGCTCGCGGCGACCCGTGGAGCGGCGGTCGTCCCGCTGGTCGCGCTCGTGATCGTCGCCGGCGGGTGCGGGTACGTGGCGTGCGACCAGGTCCTCACCCTGCGGGTCCGACGCCGCGAGGAACGGCTCCTCGCCGAGCTGCCGACCATCGCCGAGCTGCTCGCCCTGGCCGTGGCGGCGGGCGAGAGCCCGCAGGCCGCTCTCGAACGGGTGGCGTCCACCGCCCGAGGCGAGCTGGCGGGCGAGATCCGACGCATGATCGCCGAGGTGCGTGCCGGCGCACCCGTGACCGCGGCCCTCACGGCGCTCGCGGACCCGTCCGGGCTGCCCCCGCTGTCCCGGTTCGCAGAAGGCATCGTGGTCGCGCTGGAACGAGGCACCCCGCTGGCGGACGTGCTCCGGGCGCAGGCCCGCGACGTGCGCGAGGCGGGCCGCCGCTCCCTCCTGGAGGCGGGCGGCCGCAAGGAGATCCTGATGATGGTCCCGGTCGTGTTCCTCGTGCTGCCGGTCACTGTCGTCTTCGCTGTTTTCCCCAGCCTGGCCACCCTCCGGATCGGGCTCTGAGCACGACTCCGCCAGGGAGCCTGCCGACGAAAGGAAGCGCTGTGCGCGACGACCGAGGGACCAAGAACATGACCGAGACTCCTGCGGCAACCGAGACCACCGAGGCCGAGCGCGGCGACGTGCCCGGCTGGGTGCTCGTCACCCTGATGACCGCCGGACTCGTGGTGGCGCTCTGGGCCATGGCAGGCCCGCTGCTCGAGGGCGCGTTCCGTCAGGCGATCAGCAGCGTCACGGGCCAGGGGTGAGCGCCGGCCGGCGGGAGCACGGCTCCGCGGCAGCCGAGTTCCTGCTGGTGTCGGTGCTGGTCCTGGCCCTGCTGCTCGGGGTGGTCCAGGTGGCGCTGGCCGTCCACGTGCGCTCGCTCGCGATCGACGCGGCCGCCGAGGGCGCCCGGGTGGCGGCCCGCGCCGACCGGAGCCCGGCCGACGGCGTCGCCCGCACGCGGGCACTCCTGGCCGGTGCCCTGACCGGCGACTACGCCCGCGACGTCAGCGCCGGCCGTGCCACGCTCGACGGCCTGGCGGTGACCGAGGTGACCGTCCGCACGCCGCTGCCCGTCATCGGGCTGCTGGGGCCGGGCGGCACGCTGACGGTGCGCGGCCACGCCCTGGAGGAGGAGTGAGCCGGCCACACCAGGGATCGGGGGAAAGTGTGCAGGCACCCGAGGAGGTAACGCTGAGTGCACACTGCTACGTCTCCGTTACCTCGTCGGGAGCGATGAGTCCTCGCCCAGACCCTCCGAGCGTCCTGGGTCGGAGCTCGCGGCGGCGCCCGAGGCGCGCGGGTCGCACGAGCGAAGAGGGTTCCGCGATGGTCGAGTTCCTCGGCGTCGCGCTGATCCTCCTCATCCCGCTGGTCTACCTCGTGGTCACGCTCGGCCGGGTGCAGGCCGGCGCGTTCGCCGCCGAGGGCGCGGCGACGAGCGCGGTCCGCGCGCTGGTCACGGCCGAGTCGGCCGCGGTCGGGACCGCCCGGGCGGACGCCGCCGTGCGGCTCGCCCTGACGGACCAGGGCTTCGCCGGCCACGAGGGCGCGCTCACCCTGGAGTGCTCGCAGTCGCCGTGCCTGACGCCGGGCGGTGCCGTGGGCGCCGTCGTGCGCGTCGAGGTGCCCCTGCCCCTGCTGCCCGACGCCGTGCGCGGCTGGGTGCCGCTGTCCGTCCCGGTGGAGGCGGAGCGCACGGGGACGGTCGACGAGTACGCGGCGGTCCGCCCCTGAGCGGCGCCCCCGAGGTGCGCCCGGCAAGGTCTCGGGCACGACGACGGTCCGCACTCCTCCTCGGGGTGCGGACCGCCGTCGTCCTGCAAGGCCGGGTGGCCGCGGCTGGGCCAGGGCCCGCCCGCCCGGTGGCCGGGCGTCAGGTTGTCGAGCGTCAGGTGAGCGTCAGGTGAGCGTCAGGTGGTCGCGCAGGTCGCCGTGGGCAGGTTGGTGTTCCCGTTCTTGTAGAGCGTGATCCCGAACGAGTTCCCGTTCCCGTTCGGTGTGGCCGTCAGCGTGCCGGTACTCCCGGAGACCGTTGCGTTCCAGGAGTTCTGCAGGCTCTGGCTGCCCTGGAGCCCGATCGAGACGCGCCAGGTCGAGCTGCCGGAGACCGCGAGCGAGACGTTGAACCGGTCGGACCACTCCTCCGCGCGGGTGACCGACACCGTGCAGCTGCCGGTGGGTGGGGTGGTGGTGCCGCCGTTCAGGGCGTCGAGCGTGGCGGTGTAGGCGGCCTTCTTGTTGCCGTTGCCGTCGAACAGGAGCGGGGTGCCGCTCGCGCGCCACGAGTCCGTGTCACGGACGCCCCACACGCTGATGCCCGTGCACCGCGACACGGCGAGGCAGGCCTGGACGACCCGGCGGTAGTTGTCCGCCTGCGCCGAGCCCGAACCCTCGATGTCGAGCTCGGTGATCTGCACGTCGACGCCCAGCGCCGCGAAGCTCGACAGCGTGGTCTGGTAGTTGCTCGGCACGGGGCTCTGCGCGTTGAAGTGCGACTGGAGGCCCACGCAGTCGATGGGCACCCCGCGCGACTTGAAGTCGCGCACCAGGTTGTAGACGGCCTGCGTCTTCGCGTGCGACCAGTCGTCGGTGTTGTAGTCGTTGTAGCAGAGCTTGGCGTTCGGGTCGGCGGCCCGGGCGGCGCGGAACGCGGCCTCGATCCAGTCGTTGCCGGTGCGCTGCAGGTTCGAGTCCCGGCGGGCACCCGAGGAGCCGTCGGCGAACGCCTCGTTCACCACGTCCCACGAGTGGATCTGGCCCCGGTAGTGGGTCGCGACCTGGGTCACGTGGTTGAGCATCGCGGACCGCAGCGCGGAGCCGCTCATGTTCTGCATCCAGCCCGGCTGCTGCGAGTGCCAGGCCAGCGTGTGGCCGCGGACCTGCTTGCCGTTGCTCCGGGCCCAGCTCACGATGCGGTCGCCGTTGGTGAAGTTGAACTGGTTCTGGTTCGGCTCGGTGGCGTCGATCTTCATCTCGTTCTCGGCGGTGACCATGTTGAACTCGCGGTTCGCGATGGTGGTGTACGCCGTCTCGGAGAGTTTGTTCGCCGCGATCGCCGTGCCGAAGTACCGGCCGGACTCCGCGGCGGCCGCCTGCAGGGTGCTGCCGGCGGCCTGCGCCGTGGTGGCCGCGATGCCTCCGCTGAGCACCACGGCGGTCAGGGTGGCGAGCGCGACGGCTCGCAGGGTGCGCGGCCGGCGCGGTGGGGTGAGCGTTCGGGTCATCGTCGTTGATCCCCTCTGTAGGACGAGCCGTCGTTGGCCCGTCGGACATCGAAAAGGATTTCTATCCGACATGTCGGGTGTCAAGGGATTCCGCTAAACGTTTTCTAAGATCGGGCCGATCTAAACGTTTAGGTACCGCCCGGAGCCGTGACCAGCCACGTCAGGGTTGTCCACAGGCCCGTCGGGCCGGGCCCGTGCGCCCCGCGCACAATGGGCCGATGAGCCCCGCCGACCCCTCCACCGCGGGACCTGCCGCCCCTTCGGCCGCCAGGCCCGGCCCTCCTTCCGTCGCGCCTTCGGCCCGCGCGGCGACGGGGGACCGGGAGGGTGGCCGGATCATGCTGCTCACCTCGGCCTTCGTCGCGTTCGCGCTCATGCTGGTCGCGGTGGTCGCCTCCGCGACCGCGGTGCACCTGGACCGCAAGGCCTTGTACGACGTCGCGGACCTCGCCGCCGCCGACGCCGCGGACGCGATGTCCCCGGACGCGTTCTACGCGGGCGTCGGCGCCCCGGCCGATGGCGCCCCGCTCACCCTGTCCGACGCCGCGGTGCGCGCCTCCGCCGAGCAGTACCTCGCCGAGCACCCGCCGGGGCTGCCCGTGGCGGTGACCGGAGCGGCGTCGCCGGACGGCCGGTCCGCCCGCGTGACGCTCGCGGCCGTGTCCCGGCCGCCGCTGCTGCGCTGGTTCACCGACGCGTTCGGCGGCGGGGTGCCCCTGTCGGCGTCGTCCACGGCCCGAGCCTGGTGAGCGCGGCCAGGCTCGGCGAGCCGGGTTAGGTTGTGGCCATGAGCGAGCAGAGCACCGGCGAGCAGGGCGCGAACGAGCAGGGCGGCACCCGCCTGGAGCCCCAGCAGATCTTCGACCTCGCCCGGCAGGGCGCTGACGTGCTGCTCGACCTGGTGGACGCCGGCCTGCCGGTGGAGCTGGCCGACGAGGCGGACAACACCCTGCTGATGCTCGCCGCGTACCACGGGCACGCCGCCCTGACGGCGGGTCTCGCCGAGCGCGGCGCGGACGTGAACCGGCTCAACGGCAACAACCAGGCGCCGCTCGCGGGCGCCGTGTTCAAGAACGAGGCCGACGTGATCCGGGTGCTGATCGAGCACGGCGCCGACCCGGATGCGGGGACGCCCAGCGCCCGTGCGACCGCGCAGATGTTCGGCCGCGAGCTGCCCGAGCCGGGGGCTCGCTGACCCGGGCGTGAGGCGGCGCGGGATTTTCCGGCGTCGGGCACCGGGATGCGCGGGTAACCTTGAACATCGTGGCCACCAACGACTTTCCCGCTGAGATCAAGGCGCTTCGCACGACCCTCGAGTCCATCGAGGCCGTGAGCGACCCCACCGCGCTCGAGGCGAAGATCGCCGAGCTGTCGGAGCAGGCGTCGGCGCCCAACCTGTGGGACGACCCGGAGGAGGGCCAGAAGGTCACCTCCGCGCTGTCGGCCGCACAGGCCGAGCTGAGCCGGGTGGAGAAGCTGGCCGCCCGCATCGACGACGTCGAGACCCTCGTGGAGCTCGGCAACGAGATGGACGACGCCGACTCGCTCACCGAGGCCGAGGAGGAGGTCGCGAAGATCCGCAAGGACCTCGCCGCCCTCGAGGTCCGCACGCTGCTCAACGGCGAGTACGACTCCCGCGAGGCGGTCGTGACGATCCGCGCGGGCGCCGGTGGCGTGGACGCCGCCGACTTCGCCGAGATGCTGATGCGCATGTACCTGCGCTGGGCCGAGCGGCACGGCTACCCGACCAAGGTGGGCGACACGTCCTACGCCGAGGAGGCGGGCCTCAAGTCCGCGACCTTCGAGGTCAACGTGCCCTACGCCTTCGGCAACCTGTCGGTCGAGGCGGGCACCCACCGCCTGGTGCGCATCTCGCCGTTCGACAACCAGGGCCGCCGGCAGACGTCGTTCGCGGCTGTCGAGGTGATCCCGCTCATCGAGACGACCGACCACGTCGACATCCCGGACACCGAGCTCAAGATCGACGTGTACCGCTCGTCGGGCCCGGGCGGTCAGTCGGTCAACACCACGGACTCCGCCGTCCGCATGACGCACATCCCCACGGGCGTCGTCGTCGCGATGCAGAACGAGAAGTCGCAGATCCAGAACCGTGCGGCCGCCTACCGCGTGCTCCAGTCGCGCCTGCTGCTGCTCCGCAAGGCGGAGGAGGCCGCGAAGAAGAAGGAGATGGCCGGCGACATCAAGGCCAGCTGGGGCGACCAGATGCGGTCCTACGTGCTGCAGCCGTACCAGATGGTCAAGGACCTGCGCACCGAGCACGAGTCGGGCAACCCGCAGGCCGTGTTCGACGGCGCCATCGACGACTTCATCGAGGCCGGCATCCGCTGGCGCCGCGGCGGCTCCGGCAGCTGACGTCCCACGCCGGGCAGCCTCCGCGAGGCCGCCCGGCGTTCTCGCGCCCTCAGGCGTGCGGCACGATGACGGCGCGTCCGGAGAGCTGCCCCGACTCCAGCTTCCGGTACGCCTCGTCGTACCGGTCGAGGGTGTATCGCTCGACGTCGGGCACGATCTGCCCCGCCCGGTACATCGCGACCACCTCGTAGAGCTCCTCGACGGTGCCCCAGTAGGTGTTGGTGATCTCCGCCTCGTACGGGTTGGTGAAGAAGCTCCACTCGGTCACCCCGCCGGCGATGCCGACCACGGTGAGCCGCCCCTGCTGGGCGAGGCACGCCTGCGCCGTCCTGATCGTGGGCGCGGCGCCCACCAGGTCGAAGGCCGCGTCGACGCCGCGGCCGCCGGTGATCTCGCGGATCGCCGCGACCTGGTCCGGCCCGCCGGGCACGGTGACGGCGCCGGCGGCCGCCGCGCGATCCATCGCGTCCTGCTTCATGTCGGTGGCGATCACGGTGGCGCCGGTCAGCGCGGTCAGGATCTGCACGGCGATCTGCCCCAGCCCGCCCAGGCCCACCACCAGCGCGAACCTGCCACCGCCGGCCAGCTTCGGCAGCGACAGCTTGATGGCGTGGTACGGCGTGAGGCCGGCGTCGGCCAGGGGAGCGGCCGCGACCGGGTCGGCGTCGCCCAGCGGCACCAGGTTGCGGGCGGGGGCCACCATGTACTCCGCCATGCCGCCGTCGCGCCCGATCCCGGTGGCCGCCCACGGCATGGTCGCCGCGTTCTCGCAGTACGTGTCCTGGCCGCGCGAGCAGGCCTTGCAGTGCCCGCACCCGTTGGGCCCGTAGACGAGGTACGCGTCGCCCTTGGTGAACCCCGTGACCCCCGGACCGAGCTCCTCGATCCAGCCCGACGCCTCGTGGCCCAGCACGAACGGCGGCGCGGACGCTCCCGGCTGCCCCTCGGCGAACTCCTTGTAGAGCGCGACGTCGGAGTGGCAGGCGCCCGAGCCCGCGATCTTCAGCAGCACCTCGCCCGGGCCGGGACTCGGCCTGTCCACCTCCCGCAGGCTGGGAAAGGTCTGGAACTTCTCGAACACGACTGCACGCATCAGCTCACGCTCCTGTCGCCGGGGGTCGGTTCCTCCATGAGAACTCATCGGCGTTGGTCCGGCGCGGGATACCTGTTCGGTGAAATGCCGCGTCCGAGTGTTTTGGCCGGATATGGCGAGCAACTCGGGGCGACGGGGTGATCTCCATCGGCGTGTCTGCCCGACACGCCACCCGATCTCCCACCTAGGGTCGGGCTCGTGATCAGGTTCGAGAACGTGTCGAAGGTCTATGCGCGCGGCGCACGACCTGCCCTCGACCAGGTCTCCGTGGACGTCGAGCGCGGCGAGTTCGTGTTCCTCGTGGGGGCCTCCGGCTCGGGCAAGTCGACCTTCCTGTCGCTGGTGCTGCGCGAGCAGCGGCCCACCCGCGGCCGTGTCTACGTGGCCGGCCGTGACGTCGCGAACCTCTCGGGGTGGCGCGTGCCCACGCTGCGCCGTCAGCTCGGCGTGGTGTTCCAGGACTTCCGGCTGCTGCAGAACAAGACCGTCCACGAGAACGTGGCGTTCGCCCTGCAGGTGATCGGCAAGCCGCGGCACGTCATCCGTGACACCGTGCCCGAGGTCCTGGAGATGGTGGGCCTGACGGGCAAGGGCAAGCGGATGCCCACCGAGCTCTCGGGCGGTGAGCAGCAGCGCGCCGCGATAGCGCGCGCCATCGTCAACCGGCCGCAGATCCTGCTGGCCGACGAGCCGACCGGCAACCTCGACCCCACCACGTCCCTCGGCATCATGCGCCTGCTGGACCGCATCAACCGCACCGGCACCACGGTCGTCATGGCCACGCACGACGACGAGATCGTCAACGAGATGCGCCGCCGCGTCGTCGAGCTGTCCGACGGCGTCGTCGTGCGCGACGAGGCCCGGGGTGGCTACGGCGAGCGCGAGGCGATCCTGCCCGACGTCGGCGCCTCGCCCGTGCTCGATGCCCCCGGCAGCGGTACCCGCGCCCCGGTCCAGACGGTGCGGGGGTCCTGAGCGTGCGCTTCCAGTTCGTGCTCGGCGAGGTCTTCAGCGGACTGCGCCGGAACACCACCATGGTCGTTGCCGTGGTGCTCGTGACGTTCGTGTCGCTGACGTTCGTCGGCGCCGCCGCCCTGCTCCAGGCCCAGATCGGCAAGCTCAAGGACGACTGGTACGACCTCGTCGAGGTCTCCGTCTTCCTCTGCCCCCAGGGCTCGGTGTCGCCCACGTGCGCCATGGGCGAGGCCACCGAGGACCAGATCGACTCCGTGCGCCAGGTCATCGACACCGAGCTGTCGAGCCAGGTCAGCAAGGTCTACTTCGAGTCGAAGCAGCAGGCGTTCGAGGCCTTCAGCGAGCGCTACCCCGACGGCTACCAGGGCACGCAGCTCACCGCCGACGACATGCAGGCCTCGCTGCGGCTCAAGCTGACCGACGCCGAGCAGTTCGCCGTGGTGAGCGACGTCCTGTCCGGGCGGGACGGCGTCGAGATCGTCGAGGACCAGCGGGCCGTCTTCGAGCCGCTGTTCCGCACGCTCAACGTCGCCACCCTGCTCGCGGCGGGCCTGGCCGGCGTCATGCTCCTGGCCGCGGTCCTGCTGATCACCACCACCATCCGGCTCAGCGCCGTCTCCCGGCGCAAGGAGACCGAGATCATGCGCCTGGTGGGCGCGTCCAACCTGTTCATCCAGCTGCCCTTCCTCCTGGAGGGCGCGCTGGCGGCCGTGCTGGGCTCGCTGCTCGCCGGCGGCGGGCTCTGGCTCGCCGTGCGCTTCATGGTCAGCGACTGGCTCGAACGGTCGGTCGACTGGGTCGCGTACGTCTCCGAGGTCGACGTGTTCCGCGTCGCGCCGCTGCTCGTGATCATGGCGGTCGCGCTGGCCGCCCTCTCGTCCTTCTTCACCCTGAACCGGTACACGAGGATCTGATGTCCACTCCCCGAAACCCCCGCTCCAGGGTCCCCGGCCGCGGCGCCGTCGCCGCGGCGCTCGCGGTCGTGCTGCTGCTCGGCGGCTCGTCCGTGGTGCAGGCCGACGACCTCGACGACCGCCGCGCCGCCGCGGAGCGCCAGCAGGCGGCCAAGGAGAAGGAGCGCGAGAGCCTCGAGGCCGAGCTGGAGCACACGGACACCAAGCTGGCGGACGCCGTGCTGGAGCTGGACCAGGTCGAGGGCCGGCTGCCGGTCGCGGAGGCCGAGCTGGCCGTGGCCGAGGCCGAGCTGCAGCGCGCCGAGCGCGAGGCGGCGATCCTCGCCCAGCGCCTCGCGGACGCCCAGCTCGAGGAGGCGCAGGTCACCCAGCAGCTCCAGGACGGCTCGGGCAAGGTCGACGGCGCCCGCGACGACATCGCGCAGATGGCCCGCGAGGAGTTCCGCGGCGCCGGCAGCACCTCGACCATCGGCCTGGTGACCGGCGCCCAGAGCACCGAGGAGTTCATCGACGGGTACTCCGTGTCGTCGTCGGCCGCCCGGATCCGGGCACGCACGCTCGCCGAGCTGCAGGACGCCGAGGCGACCGCCCGCAACCTGCAGGCGCGGCTGACGGCGATCCGCGAGGTGGTCACCGAGCTCAAGCGGCTCGCGGACGAGAACGTGCGGTCCAAGGAGCAGGCCAAGCAGGCCGCGGTGGAGCGCAAGGCCGAGATCGAGCGCCTGATCCGCGAACAGGAGCGGCTGAAGGCGAGCATCGAGCGGCGCAAGGACGCCGCCCTCGCGAACATGCAGTCCAACGAGCAGGAGCTCAGCTCCATCGAGTCGGACCTGAAGTCGATCATCCGCGACCAGAAGGCGCGGGACCAGCGCCTCGCCGAGCGGCAGGCCGAGCAGGGCTCCTCGGGCGGCTCGTCCGGTGGTGGCGGTTCGTCCGGGGGCGGGGGCAGCAAGGGCTCGTCCGGGACCATGTCGTTCCTCAGCTACCCGACGGCGAACCCCTTCATCACCTCGTCGTACGGCATGCGGTTCCACCCGGTGCTGAACTACTCCCGCCTGCACGCGGGCACCGACTTCCGGGCCTACTGCGGCACCCCGATCCTGGCCGCCGCGGACGGCACGGTGCTGTACGCGCGCACCCTGGCGGGCCTGGGCAACCAGGTGCTGATCGACCACGGCTACTCGTCGAGCGGCCAGAGCGTGATGTCGAGCTCGAACCACCTCACGTCGTTCGCCGTCTCGGCGGGGCAGCGCGTCTCGCGCGGTCAGCTCATCGGCTACTCGGGCACCACGGGTACGTCCACGGCGTGCCACCTGCACTTCGAGCTCTACATCAACGGCTCGACCGTGGACCCGATGACCTGGCTCTAAAAGCCTGGTCCCGCTGGACCGGGCGCGTAAACTGGGACGTCGCGCGACCCGCAGCGGGTTCTGCGCGCTCGCAGAACCCGGAGGGAGACCATGGCCAAGAAGAACGTCGATGATCCGCGCAAGATCGTGGCGAACAACAAGAAGGCCCGTCACGACTACGTGATCGAGGACGTCTTCGAGGCCGGGCTGGTGCTGTCCGGCACCGAGGTCAAGGCGCTCCGGATGGGCCGTGCGTCCCTGACGGACGGCTACGCCAACATCGACCGTGGCGAGGCGTGGCTCGAGAACGTGCACATCCCCGCCTACTTCCAGGGCACGTGGAACAACCACGCGCCGCGGCGTCGGCGCAAGCTGCTGCTGCACCGCGAGGAGATCGCGCGCCTGGAGTCCAAGTCCCGGGAGAAGGGGCACACCCTGATCCCGCTGTCGCTGTACTTCCTGGACGGCCGCGCCAAGGTCGAGATCGCGCTCGCGCGAGGCAAGAAGGAGTACGACAAGCGCCAGACGCTGCGCGAGCAGCAGGACATGCGGGAGGCGCACCGGGCGATCCGGCACAAGGAGATGCTCGGCTGAGCCGGAGGCGCAGCGCAGGCTCAGCCGACAACAAGCAGAGTCTGAGCTGCCGTTGAGCAGAGCCCGAGCCTGCAGGCTCGGGCGACTGTTGCGGAAATAACGTTCCCCAACAGCGCGTTGATCAACTAGGCTGGAGAGGTTCCGGACGGGCGTAGCTCGCCCGGGACTGTTGAAAAATCCATAGGGGCTGATCGGTTTCGACGGTGGTCGTGCTTCGAGGAGAAGCGGGCCGAGGATGCAGGCTTATCTCGTAAACGATGCCTGTAAACCAATAGTTGCCGATAACTCGCGCAACGAGTTCGCCCTCGCCGCCTGAGCGAGCCCGAACTCCGTCGGCCTGGGAGACGCTTCCGTCCCAGTAGCCGGCGTCATCTAGGAAGCCTCTGCTCGTAGCTCTCGTCATCGGGGCTACGGGAACACTTAGATGGCTGGGCCTGTCCGCGAACGTGTCTGCGCGAGCGCGGGGGCCGAGAAAATCCATAGCAGACTGCGCCCGGAGAAGTCCTCGAAAACCGATACCGGACCCGGGTTCGATTCCCGGCAGCTCCACGGATCAGGAGTCCCCGCCTCGTCGAGGCGGGGACTCCTTTGTCTTGTCCGACCGTCTTGTCCGACGGCGCCCCGCACCCTCGCCGCCCCGCACACCCGGCGCCCGTCACACCCGGCGCCGCGTCATCGACGACGGCAGCCCGCGCGCGTGCGCCCGCTCGGCACGCTCGCGGATGCCGAGCAGCATCCGCCGCGTCATCAGCAGCGTGACCGGGTCCATCAGCTCGCCGACCAGCCAGGACAGGCGTCCCGCGAGCCCGGGGGAGCGCGTCGACCGGCTGCGGACCAGCAGCCGGCAGCGGTCCGGTCCGTCGTCGGCCAGTACGAACGCCCAGGTCGCGTTCCACGGGTGCTCCGGCGGCCGCTGGCGCAGCACCAGCGCGTGCGGCGGGTCGACGAGCGCCACGCGGAACGCGTAGCCGTCGGGCACGCCCAGCGCGCCGGGCGGCGTCGCCCGGACGGGGCTGCCCACGGTCAGGTGCTGCCACTCGGGGTGCACCTCGTCGGCGCTGTGGATGTCCAGGCCGAACAGGTCCTCGAGCCAGTCGTAGCTGTACCAGCCGCCGCGGTCCTGGCCGAGCTGGACCAGCCACGGCCACACCTCCGCGCTCGGGGCGGTGACGGCGATGGCCCGCGTGGAGCTGGAGTCGGCCGCCAGGTAGTCGTCGCCGGGCAGCGGGCCGGCCACCTCCTCCGGCGTCGCGCCCCAGTTCCGCAGCCGGGCGCGCGTGGTGACGGCGCCGGCCACCGTCGCGGTGAGCGCGGTGGCCATGACCCAGGCCCGCCGGTGCCCTGGACTGACGTGGTCCATCCACCGACCACACCACGGCGGCCGTCGGGCACCCAGGGCCGAACGTCCCGACGGGATCGGATTTCGTCCCGGACCGTGCGGACGTCTCCGTGGCAGACTGGCAGCGGCGCGGACACCGGGGTCCGTGAGCCGGAGCGGAAGGGCACCACATGGCCGACTACGCGGACGTCTACCGGCGCAGCCTCAGCGACCCCGAGGGCTTCTGGGGCGAGCAGGCGGCTCTCGTCTCGTGGTTCCACAAGCCCACCCGGGTGCTCGACGCCGACAGCCCGCCGTTCTACCGCTGGTTCCCCGACGGCCGGCTCAACACCTGCTACAACGCGCTCGACCGGCACGTGATCGCGGGCCGCGGCGACCAGACGGCGCTGATCTACGACAGCCCGGTCACCGGGACCACCGAGTCGTTCACCTACGCCACCCTGCTGCAGGACGTCGCGGCGTTCGCCGGCGCCCTGCGCGACCTCGGCGTCGAGCAGGGTGACCGCGTGGTGATCTACATGCCGATGGTGCCCGAGGCGGTCGTCGCGATGCTGGCCTGCGCGCGCCTGGGCGCGGTGCACTCCGTGGTGTTCGGCGGGTTCGCGGCGAACGAGCTCGCCGTGCGGATCGACGACGCCCAGCCGAGGGTCGTCGTCTCCGCCTCGTGCGGCATCGAGCCGAGCCGCGTCGTGGAGTACAAGCCGCTGCTGGACCGGGCGCTGGAGCTGGCCGACCACGAGCCGGCGTCGTGCGTGGTGCTCCAGCGGCCGCAGGCCGTGGCGACGCTCGTCGAGGGGCGCGACCTGGACTGGGCGACCGCGATGCACGCCGGGCGGACCAACCCCGCGCCGTGCGCGGAGGTCGCGGCCACCGACCCGCTCTACATCCTCTACACCTCGGGCACCACGGGGAAGCCCAAGGGCATCCTGCGCGACAACGGCGGGCACGCCGTGGCCCTGGCCTGGTCGATGCGGAACATCTACGACATCGAGGCCGGCCAGGTGTGGTGGACGGCGTCCGACGTCGGCTGGGTGGTCGGGCACTCCTACATCGTCTACGGGCCGCTGATCGCGGGTGCGACCACCGTGCTCTACGAGGGCAAGCCGGTCGGCACGCCCGACGCCGGCGCGTTCTGGCGCGTCGTCGCCGACCACCGGGTCGAGGCGCTGTTCACCGCGCCGACCGCGATCCGCGCCATCAAGAAGGAGGACCCCGAGGGCATCCTCGTGGCCGCCCACGACACCACCTCCCTGCGGCACCTGTTCCTCGCGGGGGAGCGGCTCGACCCCGGCACCTACGAGTGGGCCGGCCGGATCCTGGGCGTGCCCGTCGTCGACCACTGGTGGCAGACCGAGACCGGGTGGGCCGTGGTGGCCAACCTGCGCGGGCTCGACCCGATGCCCACCCGGCCCGGGTCGCCGTCGGTCCCCGTACCGGGCTTCGACGTGCAGGTGCTGCTGCCCGACGGCTCGGTCGCGGGGCCGAACCAGGAGGGCAGCCTCGCCCTGCGCCTGCCGCTGCCGCCCGGCACGCTGCAGACGCTGTGGCGGGACGACGCCAGGTACGTGTCGTCCTACCTCGCCGCCTTCGACGGCTACTACCTGTCGGGCGACGGCGGCTACGTGGACGACGACGGCTACGTCTACGTGATGGGCCGCACCGACGACGTCATCAACGTGGCCGGGCACCGCCTGTCGACCGGGGCGATCGAGGGGGTCCTGGCCGGCCATCCCGCCGTGGCCGAGTGCGCCGTCATCGGGGCCGCCGACGCGCTCAAGGGTCAGGTGCCGCGCGGGCTCGTGGTGCTCAAGGCCGGGGTGGACCCCACAGGCGTCGCGGCCGAGCTCGTCGCCGCCGTGCGCGACCAGATCGGCCCCGTCGCCGCGTTCAAGGACGTCGAGATCGTCGCCGGCCTGCCGAAGACCCGCTCGGGCAAGATCCTCCGGCGCACCATGCGCCAGCTGGCCGACGGCGAGCACCCCACGGTCCCGTCGACGATCGAGGACCCGACGGTCCTGGAGACCCTGGAACCCATCCTCCGCCGCACCTGAGGGACAGCCGCCGAACGCCAGCCGCCGAACGTAGGGTCTGTCGGCGGATGAACGCGCATGCGGCGACAGACCCTACGTTCGACGCGGCGTGCCGCGTGCCGCGTGCCGCACGCCGCGTGCCGCACGCCGCGTGCCACGTGCCGCGTTCCGGTGAGGGTGCCGCGCTAGGGTGTCCGGCGTGCACCAGCCCGGAGGTCCTGGCCTTGTTCCCCTGCCTGCGTCGACGCAGGCGCTGGGTGGTTCGGTGCTGCTCACCGACGGCGCGCGCGTCGCGGCCGACCCCGTCCTGCGCCCGGCCGCGCGCTGGTGGCGCCGGGTCACCGAGGAGGCGTACGGCATCGACCTGGTGCCGGTGACCGACGGGCCCGCCGACGTCGTCCTCGCGCTCGCGGCCGACCTGTCAGCCGGGGGCTACCGGATCGAGGTGCGCGAGGCGCCGTCGGGCACCGGTACGACACACGGAACCGCCACGGTGCGGGTCGAGGCCGCCGACCTCGCTGGTGCCCACGCCGCCACGCAGACCCTGCGCCAGCTCGCCGGCCCGTCGGCGTTCCGCCGCGCGCCCGCCGACTACCGGACCGCGGGCACGCTGCCGGCCCTGCCGGCGGTGCGCATCGAGGACCACCCCCGGTTCGAGTGGCGCGGCGTGCTGCTCGACGTCGCCCGGCACTTCCTGCCCAAGCACGACGTGCTGCGGTTCATCGACCTGGCCGCCGCCCACCGGCTCAACGTGCTCCAGCTCCACCTCACCGACGACCAGGGCTGGCGGGTGCAGATCGACCGCTACCCGGAGCTGACGCGCACGGGCGCGTGGCGCCGGGAGTCCACCGTCGGCACCTGGCGCACCGGCTCCCGCGACGGCCGGCCGCACGGCGGCTTCTACACGCAGGACGACCTGCGCGAGATCGTCGCCTTCGCCCGCGACCGCGGGATCACCGTGGTGCCCGAGATCGACGTGCCCGGCCACGTCGAGGCCGCAGTCGCCGCGTACCCCGAGCTCGGCACGCGCAAGGACCGCAGCGGGGTGCGCACCACCTGGGGCATCAGCCAGGACGTGCTCGACCCGTCCGAGGGTTCGCTCGCGTTCTTCCGGCACGTGCTGGACGAGGTGCTGGACGTCTTCGACTCGCCCTGGATCGGCCTCGGCGGCGACGAGGTGCCGCCGACGCTCTGGCGCGAGTCGCCGCAGATCGTCGAGCGCGCCCGGGCGCTGGGCCTGTTCGGGCCAGGCGGCGCGGTCGACGTCGGGCGGCTGCACGGCTGGTTCGTCGCCCGGCTCGCCGAGCACGTGTCCGACGCCGGCCGCCGCGCCGTCGTCTGGGACGAGGCCGTCTCGCCCATGCTGCCGCGCGACGTCGTCGTCACCTCCTGGCGCGGGTACGCCCAGGGCGCGGCGGCGCTCGCGGCGGGGCACGACGTGGTGATGGCGCCCGAGCAGGTCGTCTACCTCGACCACCGCGCGGGCGACCACCCGGCAGAGCCCATCCCGGTCGGCTTCCTGCGCACTGTCGAGGACGTCTACGCCTTCGACCCGCTCCCGCCCGAGCTGGTCGAGCCCGCCCACGGGCGGGGGCGGCTCCTCGGCGCGCAGGCGCAGGTGTGGACCGAGCACCTCGACAGCGCGCGGCGGGTCGACTACGCGACCTACCCGCGGCTGGCCGCGTTCGCGGAGGTCGCGTGGTCGCCGCAGGCGGCCCGGGAGCCGGGCTCCGAGCGCTCCAGGGAGTTCCTGGCGCGCCTGGAGCGGCACCACCTGCCGCGGCTCGACGCGTACGGGGTGGAGTACCGGCCGCTCGCCGGCCCGCACCCCTGGCAGACGCGACCCGGGGTGCAGGGCTACCCGCGCGACCTCGCGGCGGAGACCGCCGTCGGCGGCTGGGCCGGGCTCGGCGGCTGGCGGGAGGACGGCGGCGTCGAGAACCTGCCCGAGCGGACGCCGGCGAGCGACACGTGACCGGCACGGTCCTGGTGCGCGGCGCCCGGCTGCCACAGCCCGACGGATCCCTGTCGGGACCGGTGGACCTGCACGTGGTGCGCGGCCGCGTCGCCGCGATCACGCGGGCGGGCGACGCCGGACCGGACACGGCCGCGACCGGCACCGCCGTCCTCGACGCGCACGGCCGCCTGGCCCTGCCCGGGTTCGTGGACGCGCACACCCACGCCGAGGCCGCCGTCTTCCGCCCGGACGTCCAGCTCGCGCTGCTCCGCCAGGGCATCACCACCCTCGTCGCGGGGCAGGACGGCGTGTCCTTCGCGCCGTCCGACCGCGCCACCTACGACTGGGCGAGCACGTACTTCGCCGCGATCGACGGGGACCACCCGGTGTTCGCGGGCGGCTCCGTGGGCGACCTCCTGGCGACCTACCACCGCACGGTCCCGGTGAACGTCGCCTACCTCGCGCCGCACGGCACGCTGCGCTACCGGGTGCTCGGCGCGGCGCAGCGCCCGGCGACGGACGCGGAGATCGCCGAGCTGGTCGCCCTCCTCGAACAGGCCCTGGACGACGGCGCCTGCGGCTTCTCGACCGGGCTGGAGTACGTGCCGGCCGCCTACGCCGACGAGCGCGAGCTGGTCGCGCTCGCCCGGGTGGCCGCCGCCCGCGGGCTGCCGCACGTGAGCCACATGCGCGGGTACGAGGACCGGGGCGTCGAGGGCCTGGCCGAGCTGCTGCGCATCGCGCGCGCGTCCGGCGTCGCGACGCACGTCTCGCACCTGCACGGCCCCGCCCGGGAGCTGCTGGAGCAGATCGAGGCGGCCCGCGCCGCGGACCACGACCTGACCTACGACTCGTACCCCTACCTGCGCGGATGCTCCATCCTGTCGATGGTCTCCCTGCCCACCTGGCTGCCCCTGGCGGACGCCGCCGCGACCGTCGCGGCCCTGCGCGACCCCGCCCTCGCCGGGCGCCTGGCCGAGCACTTCGCGGGGCTGACGGACCTCTGGCCGCGCATCACCTTCGCGTCCGTGCCCGGCCTGGAGTGGGCCGAGGGTCTGACCCTGCCCGACGTCGCCGCGCGGCTCGGGCGGTCGGCCCCCGACACCGTGGTCGAGATCCTGACGACCACGGCGCTGCGCGCGAGCTGCGTGTTCGCGCAGCCGCCCACCAACTCGCCCGAGTCGGTGCGCACGCTCGCGGGGCACGACGCGCACCTCGCCGGCTCGGACTCGATCTACTGGGGCGGGCAGCCGCACCCCCGAGGCTGGGGCGCCTTCGCCCGGTTCCTCGACGAGCACGTGCGGCGCGGCTCGTGGACCTGGTGGGACGCGGCCCAGCACCTGTCGGCCCGGGCCGCCCGGCGGTTCCGCCTCGCGGGCCGCGGCGAGCTCGCGCCCGGGGCCGTCGCCGACCTCGTGCTCGTGGACCCGGGCACCGTCCGGGACGAGGCCACGTACGAGCGCCCGCGCACCCCCGCCGTCGGCATCGAGGACGTGCTGGTGGGCGGCGTGCCCGTGCTCGCGGGCGGAGAGCTCACGGGCGCGACGCCGGGCCGCGGGCTGCGCCCCGCCGTCGTCTGACCCCCCTTCGAGGCCCGACTTTTCTTCGCTCTCACTCCCGTGAAAGCGAAGAAAAGTCGGGCCTCGAAAGGGAGTGGCGGGAGCCCGGTGATGCGGACCGGTTCGTCGGCAGCCCGCACCGCACGGCAGGATGGGGTCGTGCTGCGCATCGACGACCCCCGGTTCTCCTGGCCCCTGCTGACGCTCGACGAGCCGGCTCTGGACCACAACATCGCGACCGTGGCGGGCGCCTTCGCCGCTGCGGGCGTGGAACACGCGCCGCACGTCAAGACGCACATGTCCCGCCAGATCTGGGAGCGGCAGGTCGCCGCCGGCGCCTGGGGCGCCACGGTCGCGACCCCCGCCCAGCTCCGGACGGCCCTCGGCTGGGGCGTCCCCGGCGCCGGCCGTCGCGCGTTCCTCGCGAACGAGCTCGTGGACCCCCGCGAGATCGCGTGGCTCCGGACCGCCCTGACCGACGGCACCGCCGACGAGGTCTGGGTCTACGTCGACTCCGACCGCGGCGTCGACCTGCTCGCCGACGGCTTCGCGGGCGCCGCCCCCGAGGTCGCCGCGCGGCTGGGCGTGCTCGTCGAGCTCGGCGTCCCCGCCGGCCGTACCGGGGTACGCACCGTGCCCGACGCCGTGGCGCTCGCCGGCCGGGTGGACGACGCCGGGCTGCGGCTCGTCGGCGTCGCCGGCTACGAGGGCCCGGTCGCCGGCGGCACCAGCACCGAGGAGCTGGCCGCCGTCGGGCAGTGGTGCGACGGGCTGCGCGAGGCGGGCGCGCTGATCGCGAGCCTCGTCGACGGCCCCGTCGTGCTCAGCGCCGGCGGCAGCGCGTTCGCCGACGTCGTGACCCGGCGTCTGGGCGAGCCGCTCCAGGCCGCCGCGGACGACGGCGCCGCCGCCGGGGCGCTGTCCACCCGCGTCGTGCTGCGCTCCGGCGCCTACGTGACCCACGACCACGGCCACTACCTGCGCACCGACCCGTGGACCCGGCTGGGCGCGGAGCCGCTGCGGCCCGCGATCACGGTCTGGGCCTCGGTGCTGTCCGCGCCGGAGCCCGGGCTGGTCATCTGCGGCATGGGCCGGCGCGACGTCTCGTTCGACATCGACCTGCCGACGCCGCTCGTCGTGCGTCCGGCCGACGCCGACGGCCGGCTGGGGGAGGCCCGCGAGCTGACCGGCGTCGCCGTGACCGCGCTCAACGACCAGCACGCCTACCTGTCCCTGGACGGCGCGGCGGGCAGCGCGGCGGAGGGCCCGGCGGACGGCGCGCTCCGGCCCGGCGACGTGGTCGGGTTCGGCATCTCGCACCCGTGCACCACGCTCGACAAGTACCGCACGGCCCTGGTGACCCGCGGCGACGAGGTCGCCGAGCAGGTCACGCTGAGCTTCTGACCGGCGCCGCCGTCGGCGCCACGCCGCCGCGCACGGCACCCGTAGACCTCCCGACCGACCGCTGACAGAACCACAAGGAGAAACGATGACCGCGAAGACCGCCATCTCGACCCCGGACGCCCCGGCGCCCGCGCACACCTTCCACCAGGGCGTGCGCAAGGGGCCGTTCGTGCAGGTCTCGGGGCAGGGCCCCATGGACCCGGCGACGAACGAGTACGTGCACGAGGGCGACGTCGCCGCCCAGACCACCCGCACGCTGGAGAACGTCCGGGCGATCGTCGAGGCCGCCGGCGCGACGTTCGACGACGTCGTCATGCTGCGCGTGTACCTGACCAAGCGCGAGGACTTCGCCATCATGAACGAGGCCTACGGCGAGTTCGTGACCAAGCACTGCCCGGGCGGCGTGCTCCCGAGCCGGACCACGGTGTTCACGGGGCTGCCCCGCGAGGAGATGCTCGTCGAGATCGACGCGCTCGCGATCACCGACTGACCCGCGGCCGCGGCCGGCCAGGGACCGGCCGGGCTTGACCCCGACGCAACGTCATAGTTCTGACTGGGGTCATGAGGCTCACTCCCGTCGCGTACCTGGCGTCCTACCTGCTCTCCCTGCTGGGCAACTCGATAGCGGGCGTGGCGCTCCCGCTGATCGTCCTGCAGACCACCGGGAGCGCCCTGGGGACCGGTGCGGTGGCCGCGGCCACCGCGATTCCCGCGGTGCTCGCCGGCCTGGTCATGGGAGTGGTGATCGACCGGATCAACCGCCGGACGTCATCCGTGGTCACGGACCTCGTCTCGGCGGCCTCCGTCGCGGCACTGCCCGTGGTCGATATGGTCTCCGGGCTCAACCTCGGCTGGTTCATCCTGTTCGGCGTCATCGGGTCGTTCGGCGACGTGCCCGGGATGACCGCTCGTGAGGCCCTGCTGCCGGCGATCGTGCGGCACGGCGGGGTCACCTCCGAACGCCTCATGGGCATCCGGGAGGGGCTCGGCGCGATCGCGCTGCTCCTCGGGCCGGCGGCGGCCGGAACGCTGATGGTGCTCTTCGACGGGTCCACCGTCCTGTGGATCACCGCGGCGACGTCGCTCCTGGCCGCACTGCTCACGCTCCTCGTCCCGCACCGGGTCGGGGACATCTCGACCTTGAGCGGTGTCGCTGCGGGGAGCGGCGTCGCCGGGAGCGGAGGCAACGCCTGGGCGCAGCTCCGCGACGGCTGGCGGGTGCTGTTCAGCAGCCCGTTCCTGGTCGCGACCACGGCGCTCACCGTCGTCTCGGCGATGGTGCTGGGGCCGTTGCAGGCCCTCGTGCTGCCGGTCTGGTTCCTGCAGGTCGAGCGGCCCGGGATGCTCGGGTTCGTGCTCACCGCTCTCGCCGCCGGGCTCCTCGTCGGCGCTACGTCGTACGCCGCCGCCGGCACGCGTGGACGCCGTCGGACCTGGTTCCTCGCGGGGCTCGTGGGGACGGGGCTCGGCTTCGGCATCATCGCCACGCTGTCCTCGGTGTGGGTCGTCCTCGCCGGCGCCTTCGTGGTCGGGCTCTCCAGCGGCCTGTTCGGCAGCCTGATGGGCGTGCTCATGATCGAGCGCATCCCCGAGCAGATGCGCGGGCGGGTCATGGGCACCCAGAACTCGATCATGATCGCGGCGCCGACGGTCGGCCTCATGGCTGCCGCGGTGGTCACCGAGTACATCGGCGTCGGTACAGCGGCCGTGGCGCTGGCCGGGGTATGGCTGGTCGCCGTCGCGGTGGGCCTGTTCGCACGGTCGCTGCGTAATCTGGAGCGGTCCGAGGAACCGACGACGCAGGAGGCGATGGTGACCACCGGTGCATAGCGGCGAGCTGGCCCGCCTCGCCGGCGTGACCGTCCGGACGCTGCGCCATTACCACCAGGTGGGCCTGCTCGACGAGCCGGAGCGGCGCTCCAACGGCTACCGCGACTACGGCGTGCAGAGCCTCGTCCGGGTCCTGCGCATCAAACGGCTGGCGGCCCTCGGGATTCCGCTCGAGCGCATGCCCAGCCTGCTCGACGACGAAGCCGGCCCCGACGGCTCCGTCGAGGAAGACCCGAGGAAGGTCCTGGACGAGCTCGACCTGGAGCTGGCCGGGCAGATGGACCGGATCGCCGGCCGGCGCAGGCTGATCGCGCGGCTGCGCGAGCACTCCGCGGCCCCCGACCTCCCGCCGGAGCTGGCCCCGTTCTTCGCGGTGTTCGCCACGTCGGGTCTCTCGCCGGAGCTCGTGCGGGCGGACCGTGACCAGTCGGTGCTCCTCGCCCACCTCGTCGGCGAGGACGCGATGCCGTTCCTCGAGCGCTTCTACGAACGGCTGACCAGGCCCGACATGGTCCCGGCCGTCACCGGGATCGCCGAACGCTTCGCCCGGCTCGGTCCGGGCAGCACCGAGGAGGAGACCACCGCCCTGGCGGACGAGTTCGTCCGGACGTTCCGGCCGGTGCTCGCCGAGCTCGCCGCCGCCGGCGAGCACATCGACCTCAGCGGGTCCGCGGACCTGTTCGGCGAGTACACGTCCGGGCAGTTCAACGAGCAGCAGCTGCGGGTGGTCGAGCAGCTGGAGGCAAAGTTCGAGGCACAGGGGGAGCCCGGCCCGACGTAGGGCCGGGGCCCGTAGCCAAGGGCCCAGAGCCAAGGACTCAGGGCTCGACGGGCTCCGGCTCCACGGCGGGCGGCGTCGGACCGCCGGAGCGGGCCTTGGCGAGCTGCCTGCGCACGCCGACCACGACCAGCAGCACCACCCCGCCGAGCGCGAGCCACGGGATGATCGCGCCGAGGATCAGCACCACCACGTTGAACGTGCTCACCAGCGCGCTCCACCCCGCCGTCAGGCCGCCGACGAAGCCGCCGGGCTTCGCCTGCGCCGCCGGGGTCCCCTCCGCGACGATCTCGACCTGCAGGGTGGACATCGCGACCTCGTCCGAGAGCCGGTTGCGCTCCGAGACGCGGGAGTCCAGCTCGGCCTGCCTCGTGGAGAGCTCGGCCTCGATCTCGATCAGGTCGGCGGTGCGGTCGGCCTCGGCCATGAGCTCGCGCAGCCGGTCGGTCGACGTGCGGAGCGCCTCGATGCGGGCGTCCAGGTCCTGCGCGGTGCCGGTGACGTCGAGCGTCTCCACGTGCCGGTCGCGCACGTCGCCCAGCTTGTCGAGGGCGTCCAGGGTGGCCGAGACGCGGTCGGCGGGGATGCGCAGCGTCATCGACGCGCTGCCCGGCTCGTCGTCGGTCTCGGCGCGCTCGTCGCGGGCCTCGACCCGGCCGCCGGCCTCCTCCACGAGGCCGGCGATCTGCTCGGCGGCGGCGAACGGGTCCTCGACCGCGAGCGTCGCGTTGCCGGTGGTGACGAGCTCGCGGTCCACGGTCTCCTCGTGCGCCTCGGCGAGGCCGATCGCGCCGGTGGCGGCGTCGGCCGCCTGGTCCTCCGCGGCGCCGGGGGCGACCATCTCGCTGCGCGCCGCGGCGCCGTCGGACCCGGCCTCCGAACCGGAGTCCCCGCCGCCGGAGCATGCCGCGAGGGAGACGACGAGGGTCCCGCCGGCCACCGCGGCCACGAGTGCGTGGACGAGTCGGCGCGCGGGCGGGCCCGCGTCACCCAGAGCAGACCGGTTGCGAATCATGGGACGAGCGTAGGAGCCAGGCAGCGCCCGAACCGGCCTCAACTGAGAACTGTGATCCCTTTGTGAACTTGTGGCCCAGGTGACCCGATTTTTCATCTGTTTTGCACGGTTCTTGATCACGTTCCGGTCACGCCGTGCTCCGCCCGCCCGCTTGGTGCAGGCTCGGATTCGTCAGGCACGTGAAGTAATCAGTCCACGTCGAGCAGGGTCCGTCCCGAGCCAGGAGCAGCGTGACCCAAGTAACAGTCTTGTTACGGGTCATACCCGGCAATGGACAGCGACTCTGTTAAGGAGGTCTACTAACAAACATGGCGACGGCGACAGAACGCAGCGGCACCGGGCGAGGGCTCGGGGCACGGCTGCGCGCGACGTCCAAGGTGCTTCCCGAGCACGCCAGGGCGCACAACAGGTCCCTGGTGCTGCAGCACCTCTTCCACGAGGGGCCCACCTCCCGGGCCGACCTCGCACGAGCCACCTCGCTCACCCGCGTGACCATCTCCGACCTGGTCTCGGTGCTCATCACCGAGGGCCTGGTCGAGGAGCTCGGCACGCGCCCCGGTCAGCGCGTCGGCAAACCCGCCATCCTGGTGGGCCTGCGCACGGACGCCTACCAGATCGTCGCGGTGGACCTCACCGAGCACGGCCACATGCGCGGCGCGGTGCTCAGCCTCACCGGCCAGATCCAGGTGCGCCGGCAGCTCGACATCGACGGGCGCACGGGGGACGAGCTGGTCGACCTGCTCACCCGCTTCGTCCGGCGGCTCGTCGCGGCGGCGAACCACCCCGTGATCGGCGTCGGCGTGGGCTCGCCCGGCATCATCGACCTGGACGGGCGCGTCGTCGAGGCGCCGAACCGCGGCTGGTACGACGTGCCGCTCGCCGAGCTCCTGGGCGAGCGCCTGGGCCTGCCCGTGCACGTGGCGAACGACGCCAACACGGCGGCGCTCGGCGAGTTCACCTACGGCGGCGCGACCGGCAGCATGCTGGTGGTCACCGTCGGCGCGGGCGTCGGCGCGGGCGTGGTGGTCGACGGCGTGCGGGTGCACGGCCAGCGCGACGCCGCGGGCGAGATCGGCCACGTCACCGTCGTGGACGACGGCGAGCCCTGCGCCTGCGGTCGCGTGGGCTGCCTCGAGACGGTCCTGTCCGTGCCGGCGCTGCGGCGCGCGGTCGCGGACAAGAGCCAAGAAGATTCCGACGCCGCCCTGGCGTCGGCCGGCCGGGTGCTGGGTGTGACCCTCGCCCCGGTCGTCAGCGCGCTCAACCTCACGGAGGTTCTGCTGAGCGGTCCGCGCGACCTGCTCGACGGCCCCCTGCGCGAGGCTGCGCTGGACACCATCCGACAGCGGACCATGCCGGCCATCAACACCGGCCTGCAGCTGCGGATGGCCGCACTCGACGAGGACGTGGTGCTGGCGGGTGCCGCCGTCCTCGTGCTTTCCGCCCAGCTGGGGGTCTCGTGAGCATCAGTGCGCACGCGTGGGCGGTGGGCATCCCATCGAGCTTTCCCTTTGTTCCGCGACACACGGTCGTATCCCGGGAGGAACCCACACGTGAACAAGAACCGTCTCGTCGGCGCTGCGGCGTCGGCGATCACCCTGACGCTCGCGCTCAGCGCCTGCGGTAACGCCGGCGGGGCCGCGGCCCCCGAGGAGACCGGTCCCGGCGAGGTCCGGGTCTGGCTCGTCGGCACCGACACGCCCCCCGAGGCGCGCGACTACCTCAAGAAGACCTTCGAGGAGGAGAACCCGGGCAGCACCCTCACGGTCGAGGAGCAGGCCTGGGACGGCCTGGTCGACAAGTACACGACGGCGCTGTCCGGCTCGGACGCCCCCGACGTGGTCGAGATCGGCAACACCCAGGCCGCCGCGTTCACCTCGGCGGGCTACTTCCGCGAGATCACCGCGGACGAGTTCGAGACGCTGGGCGGCTCCGACCTGCTCCCCGGCTTCGTCGAGGCCGGTGACTGGGAGGGCAAGCACTACGCCCTGCCGTACTACTCGGGCTCGCGCGTCGTCTTCTACTCCAAGCAGGTCCTGGGCGACACCCCGGTGCCGACCACGCTCGACGAGTACGTCGAGACGGCCGTCGACCTGAAGACGGACGACCTGTCCGGCGTCTACTGGCCCGGCCAGGACTGGTACAACGCCCTGCCCTTCATCTGGGAGAACGGCGGCTACATCGCCGAGCAGGCCGAGGACGGCACCTGGGACGCGGGCTTCTCGTCCGAGGGCGGCCTCGCGGGCCTGGAGCAGATCCAGACCATCATGACCAAGGGCAACAACGCCCCGTCCGACGCGCAGGAGACCGACCTCCAGGTGCCGTTCTGCGAGGGCAAGGTCGCCTTCCTCTCGGCGCCGAGCTGGATCCAGTGGTCCATCAACGCTCCCGAGAAGCCGGAGGACCCGGACGGCGTCCCGGGCTGCGCCTCGACGTACGGCAAGGACCTCGAGGGCCTCGCCCTGCCGGGCAAGGACGGCGGAGCCGCGCAGGTGTTCGCCGGCGGCTCGAACATCGCCATCGCGCAGAAGTCCGCGCGTCCTGACCTCGCGATGAGCGCCTACGAGATCCTGCTCAGCGACGAGTACCAGTCGATCCTCGCCGGCATCGGCCTGTTCCCGGCCAAGACCTCGCTCTTCGAGCAGGTCGACCAGTCGACGTCGATCGGCAAGGCCGCCGCCGAGGCCGCCGCCAACGCGAAGCTCACGCCGGCGTCCCCGAAGTGGGCCGACGTCGAGTCCAAGACGCTGCTGCAGACCGCGTTCTCGCGGATCGCCGCCGGCGAGGACGTGAAGACCATCGCGGAGAAGCTCGACGCGGACATCGAGGAGATCCTCAACAGCTGACCTCGGTCAGCACGACTTCCCGTCCCGCCCGGCGCCACCTCGAGCCCGGGCGGGACGGGACACCACTGCCCGCCTGATGCCCGCGGCTGCTCTTCCAGTGGAGCGGCAGTCGGCCGCCTCAGAGGAAGACAGGACATGAGCTCCACACTTCTCGACGCCCCGGCGCCACCGCGCCAAGAGATCCGGCGCAAGCGCCGGCCCCCGTACCTGCCCTGGCTCCTGCTGTCGGCCGCGATGGTCATCCTCGGCGTGCTGACCGGGTTCCCCCTCGTCCGCCTGGTCGTGATGTCGTTCCAGGAGTACGAGCGGGCCCAGCTGATGGGCCAGCCCGCCGAGTGGGTCGGGTTCGACAACTACGCGACGATCCTGACCGACGTCGACGGCTTCTGGACCGTGCTGGCCCGCAGCTTCGTGCTCATGGTCGTCCTGGTGGTCGTCACGATCGTGCTCGGCATGCTCGTGGCCCTGCTCATGATGCGGGTCGGCAAGGGCCTGCGGCTCCTGGTCTCGGTCGGCCTGCTGCTGGCCTGGGCCATGCCGTCGCTGGCCGCGACCACCGTCTGGGGCTGGCTCTTCGACACGCAGTACGGCGTGGTCAACAACCTGCTCACCAGGTTCACCGGGGACCGGTGGTTCGGCTACTCCTGGCTGCTCGACCCGCTGTCGTTCTTCGTGATCGTGACGTGCATCGTCGTGTGGGGTGCCGTGCCGTTCGTCGCGTTCACGCTCTACGCGGGCCTGACGCAGATCCCGGAAGAGGTCATCGAGGCCGCGCAGCTCGACGGCGCCGGCGCGTTCCAGCGCTTCCGGCTCATCCAGCTGCCGTACGTGCGCAGCATCGTCACGGTGCTCGTGGTGCTGTCGATGATCTGGGACCTGAAGCTCTTCACGCAGGTCTTCGTGCTGCAGGACATCGGCGGTGACCGTGAGCTGACCAGCACCATCGGCGTCTACATCTACCAGATGGGTATGGCCCAGGGGCACTACGGCCTGGCGAGCGCGATCGGCGTCATCTTCGTGATCGTCATGCTGGCCATCGCCTACCCCTATGTGCGGCGCACGCTGCGGGAGGAAGAGCTGTGATCAAGGTTCGCAAGCGACTCGCCGACACCGGGTTCGGCGTGATCGCCGTCTTCGTCTTCGTGCTCTCGGCCTTCCCCGTGTACTGGATGGTCAGCACCTCGTTCCTGCCGAACAACCGCATCCGTGGTGAGAACCTCGCGTTCTTCCCCACGCCGGACGTGTTCACGCTGGACAACTACCGGGCCGCGATCTTCAGCCCACGAGCGCCGTTCGCGCCCGCCGTGCTGAACTCGATCGGGGTCACGTTCCTGACCCTGCTGATCGTCCTGGTCGTCGGGTTCGTGGCCTCGCTCGCCCTGACCCGGTTCCAGTTCAAGGGACGTCGCACCTTCATCGTGCTGATCCTGGTTGTCCAGATGATCCCCGGAGAGGCGATGATCATCTCGATGTTCCGGATCATCGACGGCTGGCAGCTGCTCAACACGATCATCGGACTCACGCTCGTGTACGCGGCGGGAGTGCTGCCGTTCACCATCTGGACGCTGCGCGGATTCGTCAACGGTGTACCCAAGGAGCTGGAGGAGGCGGCGATGATCGACGGCTGTTCCCGGGCCGGCGCGTTCTGGCGGGTCACGTTCCCGCTGCTCGCCCCGGGCCTGGTGGCCACCGGTGTGTTCGCGTTCATCCAGGCGTGGAACGAGTTCGTCACGGCGCTCGTGATCATGCAGCGGCCCGAGGCGATGACCCTGCCCCTGTGGCTGCGCACGTTCGTGCAGGCCACGCAGGCCACCAACTGGGGTGCGGTCATGGCGGCCTCGGTGCTCATCGCGATCCCCGCGGTGGTCTTCTTCCTCATCGTGCAGGGTCGGATGACCGGCGGGCTGGTCTCCGGCGCGGTGAAGGGCTGATGGGCGGTCGGCGGAAGTCCGGCGGCAGCAGTTCCAAGGGTGGTTCCAGCAAGCGAGAGGTCGGGATGGGAAAGGTCGGCAAGCGGCAAGGGGCTGCCGCGCCCGAGTACACGGTCGGCCTCGACATCGGCGGCACCAAGATCCTCGGCGCGCTCCTCGACCCGGCGGGCGAGGTGGTCGCCACGGTGCGCCGGTCCACGGTGCACGGGGCCGACGGCCTGGTCGCCGGTGCGGCGGGCGCCGTGCGGGACGTGGTGGAGTCCGGCGGGGTGGAGCTCGGGGCGGTGGTCGGCGTCGGGCTGGGCATCCCCGGCATCGTCGACCACGTGTCCGGCACCGTGAAGCACGCGGTCAACCTGGGGGTGCACGACGACGAGCTGCCGCTCGCCGACCTGCTCTCCCTGGCGCTGGGCGGCGTGCCCGTGGTGGTGGAGAACGACCTCAACGTGGCCGCCGTCGGCGCCGCGCACGTGCTGGAGCGCTCGGAGAGCCAGGCCGGCGGGACCCCGGAGCACGAGGACCTCGCGTTCCTCGCGCTGGGTACGGGCCTCGCGTCCGGCCTGGTGCTGGACGGCGAGCTGCGCCGCGGCGCGAGCGGCGCGGCCGGCGAGATCGGGCACATCCCCGTGGACCCGCTCGGGCCGGAGTGCCCGTGCGGGCAGCGGGGCTGCCTGGAGCGGTTCGCCTCGGGCAAGGCGCTGGAGGCGGCGTGGCCGTCGCGGCGCGGCAAGCCCGCCCCGGTCGAGCTGTTCGAGGCGGCACGTGCGGGCGACGAGGAGGCCGTCGCGGTCAAGGACCGGTTCGCGGCCGCCACGGCGTCCGCGGTGCGGCTGCTGGTGCTGACCACCGACGTGCGGCACGTCGTGCTCGGCGGCGGCGTGGCCCAGCTCGGCACCGAGCTGCTGGACGCGGTGCAGGACGCGCTGCGCGAGCAGGCCAAGGTGTCGTCGTTCCTCGGCTCGCTCAAGCTGGCCGAGCGGGTCAGTCTGGCGCCGACGCACGTTCCGGTCGCGGCGGTGGGCGCCGCGGTCCTGGGAAGGAGGAGCTGATGGAGGTCGTGATCGCGCCGGCGGCCGAGCTGGCGAGGCTGGCGGCGGACGCCGTCGAGGGCCTGCTGCGGAGCAACCCGGAGACGGTGCTCGGCCTGGCCACCGGGTCCTCGCCCCTGGCGGTGTACGACGAGCTGGCCACCCGGCACAAGGACGGGCTCTCGTTCGCGCGGGCCCGGGCGTTCATGCTCGACGAGTACGTCGGGCTGAGCGCGGACCACCCGGAGCGGTACCGGAACGTGATCGAGAAGGAGTTCGCCGCCCGCGTCGACCTGCCCGCCGGCGCGGTGCAGGGACCCGACGGGCTGGCGTCCGACCTCCCGGCGGCCTGCGCCGCCTACGAGCAGGCGATCACGGACGCCGGGGGCGTGGACCTGCAGATCCTGGGGATCGGCACGGACGGCCATATCGCGTTCAACGAGCCGGGCTCCTCGCTCGCGTCGCGTACGCGGATCAAGACGCTGACGAAGCAGACCCGCGAGGACAACGCGCGGTTCTTCGGCGGGTCCGTCGACGACGTGCCCCGGCACTGCCTGACCCAGGGCCTGGCCACGATCATGTCGGCGCGGCACCTGGTGCTGCTGGCGTCCGGGCGGGCCAAGGCCGAGGCGGTCCACCAGCTCGTGGAGGGCCCGGTCTCGGCGATGTGGCCCGCCACGATCATGCAGCTGCACCCGCACGCGACCGTGCTGGTCGACGACGCGGCCGCCTCCCGCCTGCAGCTCGGCGACTACTACCGGCAGACCTACGCCGACAAGCCGGACTGGCAGGGCCTGTGACCACCTGTCAGACGCTCAGGTCCCTCGGGTGACCTGAGCGTCTGACACGTCAGAGGTAGTTGCCCGCGACCGGGGCGGGCTTCCACCGGCCCGACGTCGCCACGTCGGCGACCCGGCCGGTCGTGAGGCCCTCCGGTCCGTGCTCCAGGATGGAGCGGCGGGCGACCTCCCGCAGGTCCGCGCCCGTGGCGCCGTCCAGGTACGAGGCGATCAGGTCCACGTCCACCGCGGCGTCCGGGGGCAGGAAGAGGCGGAGGATCGCCGTGCGCCCCACCTGGTCCGGCGGCGGCACCTCGATGATGGTGTCGAAGCGGCCGGGCCGCTTCACCGCCGGGTCCAGGGCGTCCGGGTCGTTCGTGGTCGCGACCGTCAGCACGTCGTCCGAGCTGCGGGTGCCGTCCAGGGCGTCCAGGAACTCGGCGAACGACGTGTCGCCGCGCGAGCCCTTCGAGGCCACCGAGTCGATCTCCTCCAGCACGACGAGGCACGGGCCGAGCCCGCGGATCTCCTCGTACAGCTCGGTCATCCAGGTGCGCAGCACCTCGGCGGTGACGAGCACGACCGTGAGCGGCCCCGCGAGCTCCGTGGCGATCACGCGCGTCAGCTTGGTCTTGCCGACTCCGGGCCTGCCGGCCAGCAGCAGGCCGCGCGACGTGGTGTGGCCCAGGGCCCGCAGCGCGTCGCGGCGGGTGGTCACGCTCGAGCAGAACAGGTCCACCTCGCGCCACAGGTCGGCGGGCAGCACCACGTCGCCGCGCACCTGGACCGTGTGCTTGACCGGCGTCAGCTCGACGGTCCCGTTGCCGGGCCGGGCCGACAGCACACCGCCGCGGTAGGGGTGGTCCGCCTCCAGCGTGCGGGTCAGGTCCGCCAGGACCTGCTCGGCGAGCGCGAGCCCGCCCGGCGGGGTGAACGCGGTGATCGTGGGCGTGCCGTACCGGTAGGCGACCTCGACGGCCACGGGCGTGCCGTAGGCGGTCCCGGCCGGGAAGTGGACGGTCGCGACGGCCGGCACGCTCACCGAGGTGCCGTTGCCGAGGTCGAGGGCCGCGCGCTGCGGCGCTCCGCCGGGGCCGAACACGGCGACGTCGTCGGGGTGCCGGTCCACCCAGCGCTGCAGCGCGTACGCGTGCAGCCGCTGCAGGGTGCGCGACATGTCGCGGGAGACGTTCACGAGCGTGCTCTCGTCGACCTCCCACAGGCGGCCGAGCCACTCGCTGGACGTGCGGGGCTCGCGGGGGCGGTCGGGGACCGGGCGGCCGAGCATCGCGGCCACGGCGGCGACGGCGCGCCGTGCGGCCTCGTCGTGGTCGCCGAAGTCGGGCCAGACCGGGTCGGGCGCACCGCGGGGGATGGGGTCGTCCGACAGGACGGTGGACAGGGTCGCGGCGAGATCGGTCGCGGGGACGGCGCCGTCGTCGGGCAGAGTGAGGCTCCTCTCAGGGCGGGAAGATGACATGCAGACAGTTATAGCGGGGGTCACCGACACGACCGCAAGGAATTCCGCGCGTCAGACGGCGCGGGATCCCGCGCGGCGGCGCGCGGCGGGCCGTCACGTGAGGTCGGAACGGGACCTTTCGGCCTGGTCCGGAGCGCGCGCCGCTGGAGTCGGTGTCGGTGGTCCCGCGTAGACTCGGGTGCATGACCGAACCACTCTCCAGCCCGCAGGACGAGCCCAGTACGCAGGGCGGTACGAGCGTCCTCGAGCGCGAGGAGACCCGGGAGGAGACCGAACCGGGAGACCACGAGCGGTTTGCGCACTACGTGCGCAAGGAGAAGATCATGGAGTCCGCCATGAGCGGCAAGCCAGTGATCGCGCTCTGCGGCAAGGTCTGGGTTCCGGGCCGGGACCCGGGCAAGTTCCCGGTGTGTCCCCGGTGCAAGGAGATCTACGACGGTCTCCGCGACCCGCAGGACGGCGGCGAGGGCGACTCCACCAAGTGACGAGCCAGCCGCAGCAGCTGCCCCACACACCGTCGTCTGCGGCCGCTTCGTCGCTCAGCCCTGCCTTTCCACGTCGCGCCCCCTGGGGCACGGCGTCGAGCCTGCGCGCCTGGCAGGCGGAGGCCCTGGAGCAGTACCGCGTGTCGAACCCGCGGGACTTCCTGGCCGTCGCCACCCCTGGCGCGGGCAAGACGACGTTCGCGCTCCGCATCGCCACCGAGCTCCTCGAGCAGGGCATCGTCCGGCGGGTCACCGTCGTGGCGCCCACCGAGCACCTCAAGACCCAGTGGGCCGACGCCGCCGCGCGCGTGGGCATCCGTATCGACCCGCACTTCAAGAACTCGCAGGGCCGGCACGGCTCGCACTACGACGGCGTCGCGCTGACCTACGCCCAGGTCGCGGCCAAGCCGGCGCTGCACCGTGCCCGCACCGAGGCGCAGCGCACCCTGGTGATCCTCGACGAGGTGCACCACGGTGGCGACGCCCTGAGCTGGGGCGAGGCCGTCCGCGAGGCGTTCGAGGGCGGTGAGCGCCGGCTGGCGCTGACCGGCACCCCGTTCCGTAGCGACACGTCCGCGATCCCGTTCGTCCAGTACGAGGCCGACGCCGAGGGCATCCGCCGCTCCAAGGCCGACTACACCTACGGCTACGGCGAGGCGCTCCGCGACCACGTCGTCCGGCCCGTCCTGTTCATGTCCTACGCCGGCGACATGCGCTGGCGCACCAAGATGGGCGACGAGATCAGTGCCCGCCTCGGCGAGGCCATGACCAAGGACATGACCGGCCAGGCGTGGCGCACCGCGCTGGACCCGGAGGGGCAGTGGATCCCGTCGGTGCTCTCGGCCGCGGACAAGCGCCTGACCGAGGTGCGTCGCACCGTGCCCGACGCCGGCGGCCTGGTCATCGCCACCGACCAGGACAACGCGCGCGCCTACGCCGCGCACCTGCACGAGATCACGGGCAAGCGCCCCACGGTCGTCCTGTCCGACGACGAGGGCGCCTCGGGGCGCATCGAGGAGTTCGCGCAGAGCGAGGACCGCTGGATGGTCGCCGTGCGCATGGTGTCGGAGGGCGTGGACGTGCCGCGGCTCGCCGTCGGCGTGTACGCCACGAGCGCCTCGACGCCGCTGTTCTTCGCGCAGGCGATCGGCCGGTTCGTGCGGGCGCGCAAGCGCGGCGAGACGGCGTCGATCTTCCTGCCGAGCGTCGCGCCGCTGCTGAACCTGGCCAACTCGATGGAGCAGGAGCGCGACCACGCGCTCGACCGGCCGCGCACGGCCGAGGAGCAGGGCATCGAGTACGACCCGGAGGCCGCGCTGATCGCGGAGGCCAACAAGGAGGAGAAGGCGTCGGGCGAGCTGCTGGGCTCGTTCCAGGCGCTCGAGGCCCAGGCCTCGTTCGACCGCGTCCTGTTCGACGGCGGCGAGTTCGGCGCGGGGGCGGACGTGGGCTCGGCGGAGGAGCTCGACTTCCTCGGCCTGCCCGGCCTGCTGGAGCCCGACCAGGTGGCGACGCTGCTGCGGCAGCGCCAGGCCGACCACCTCAAGGCGCGCGGCGGGGCGCCGTCGGCCCGCGAGGTGGAGGCGGAGCGGTCGGAGCAGGAGCACCGGCGCGCGGCGGAGCTGCGCAAGGAGCTGTCCAAGCTCGTCTCCGCGTGGGCCAAGCGCAGCGGGCAGCCGCACGGCATCATCCACACCGAGCTGCGCCGCAAGTGCGGCGGGCCCGAGGTGCCGCTGGCGACGGCCGATCAGCTGACCGCCCGCGTGGCGCAGGTGCGGCGCTGGTTCGTCGGTCAGAAGTAGCAGGAGAGCGAGACGATCCGCATGGTGAGACAGGAGCCCGACATGGCCGTATTCGCCCGGCCCAGGCCAGTTCTCTGGCCTACCGTGAGTGCATGACCGACGAGCTTCGGAGCATCGGCGCTCCGCTCACCGACTCGTGGCCTGCGCTCGACAACGGTGTCGTGGAACCGCGGCCGCTCCCTGCCGCACCCCTCCCGGCGGTCCGTCCGTCCGTGGCCCTGCTCACCGACCGCTACGAGCTGACCATGCTCCAGGCGGCCCTGGCCGACGGCACGGCCCACCGGCACTGCGTTTTCGAGGTGTTCACGCGGCGCCTGCCCGCAGGCCGGCGCTACGGCGTCCTGGCCGGGACCGGCCGCGTCCTGGAAGCGCTGCCACACTTCGTCTTCGAGGACGCCGAGCTGGCGTATCTCGAGCAGAACGCCGTGGTGGACCGCCGCACGCTGGACTACCTCGCGAACTACCGGTTCACCGGGACCATCCAGGGCTACGTCGAGGGTGAGGTGTTCTTCCCCGGCTCGCCCGTGCTGCAGGTCGAGGGCACGTTCGCCGAGGCCGTGCTGCTGGAGACCCTGATCCTGTCGATCCTGAACTACGACTCGGCGGTGGCGTCGGCGGCGTCGCGGATGACGAGCGCGGCCGGCAACCGGCCGGTGCTGGAGATGGGCTCCCGGCGGGCCAGCGAGCAGGCCGCCGTCGCGGCCGCGCGCGCCGCCGTGATCGGCGGCTTCGCCGGCACCTCGAACCTCGAGGCCGGCATGCGCTACGGGCTCGACACCATCGGCACCGCCGCGCACGCCTTCACGCTGCTGCACGACAGCGAGCGGGAGGCCTTCGCGTCGCAGGTCGCCTCGCTCGGCCCCGGGACCACGCTGCTCGTGGACACCTACGACGTGAAGCAGGGTGTGGCGACCGCCGTCGAGGTGGCGGGCACCGGGCTGGGCGCGGTGCGCCTCGACTCGGGCGACCTCGGCGGGCTGGCGGGGGAGGTGCGCCGGCAGCTCGACTCGCTCGGCGCGCGGGACACCAAGATCGTGGTTACCTCCGACCTCGACGAGTACGCGATCGCGTCGCTGGCCGCGGCGCCGGTGGACGTCTACGGCGTCGGCACGTCGCTCGTGACCGGGTCGGGCGCGCCCACCTGCGGCATGGTCTACAAGCTGGTGGCGCGCGCCGACGCGTCGGGTGTCCTGCAGCCGGTGGCCAAGGCGTCGGCGAACAAGGCGTCCGTGGGCGGGCGCAAGGCGGCCGCGCGCCGCTACGGCCGCGACGGCTACGCCATCGAGGAGATCATGGTGACCGGCCCGGACACCGCCGTGGCGGAGTGGACGCCGCAGAGCGACGACCTGCGGCCCCTGCTCGCGCCGCTGGTGGTCGACGGCGCCGTCGACTCGCGCTGGGTGGGCCCGTACGGCGTCGCGAACGCCGCGATCAACCACGGCATGGTGCGCGCCGAGCTGCCGCGCGGGGCGCGCCGGCTGTCCAAGGGCGACCCGGCCATCCCGACGGTGGACCTCCGGCTCGCCGACCGCCGCTACTGAGCGGTCCGACCTGCGCGAGGACCGCTGCGTGAACCCGTCGTGACCGACCGGTGGCCGGAGGTCACAGCCCGGCGACAACTTCCGGCGAATCTCGGACAGGGGTGTCCAGTCCAGGGACGAAACAGCCTAGAGTGAGACCTGTGACAACTTCCCCGCTGCCGCTGCTCGTGCCCATGGGGTCAGCCGGGACGGCCGTCGAGGAGGACACCGAGGAGGCGCTCGCCTCCGGGATCGCCGACCCGTGGGTGACGATCGTCTGGAACGATCCGGTGAACCTGATGTCGTACGTCACCTACGTGTTCGAGAGCTACTTCGGGTACCCGCGCACCAAGGCGGAGCAGCTCATGACCCAGGTGCACAAGAACGGTCGCGCCGTCGTGTCCAGCGGTGGGCGCGAGCGCATGGAGGTGGACGTGCAAGCGATGCATGGGTTCGGGCTGTGGGCGACGCTGCAGGAGTCGGGCGCTCGGGGAGCCGCATGACGCCGTTCCGCGCCATGCGGCGGGGCTACGAGGCTCGGTTCGAACCGGTGGAGCGGGTCGTCCTGGCCAAGGTGGCACGCGACGTCTCCGCGATGCTCCGCGAGGAGGCGGGCCTGGACCTGTTCTCCGACGGCGGCGAGCCCGGTCCGTCGTCGCACCATGCCCCGGGCAAGGGACAGGCCTGGGCCAACGGGCTCCTCGCGCCGGACGAGCTGACCGACGCCGACCTCGCGCGGCTCACGGGCGTGACCGGTGTCGGGCGCATCCCGACGGACCCCGCGGCGCAGCGGCTGCTGCCGGACGCGAGCAAGGACGACACGGACATCGCCGACGAGTTCCGGCGGCTCACGCAGAACGACGTCGCCCAGGCCAAGGTGGACCGCCTGGAGGCGTTCGCCGCGCTCCTGGACCTGCCCTCGGGCGACGACGCGCCCTCGACGGTGGGCCGGCACGGTGCGCCGCCCCCGGTGCGGGTGCCGCGGGAGGACGCCGAGCAGTTCGCCGGCGCGCTCACGGACGTGCGGCTCGTCATCGCCGAGCGGCTCGGCCTGAAGACCGACGACCAGGTCATGCAGCTCACCGACGAGATCATGTGGGACCGGCAGGCCGGCCGCGAGATCCCGGTGGCCACCGACGGCCGGGCCGCCCGGCGGTTCTGGTCCGGGGTCTTCGTCGCGGCGGGCTACGCCCAGGAGACCCTGATGGACGTCATGCTCGCCGAGCTGCGGGGCAAGCGCCCCCTGGCGTAGGCCGGGTCAGATCTCGTAGACCGTGCCCGGGACCGCCACGTCGACCGGGCCCGCGTAGGTCGCGCGCGCCTCGGCCAGCGAGTCCTCCGGGTCGTTCCACACCGGCAGGTGCGTGAGCAGCAGCCGGCGGGCGCCGGCGTCGGTCGCCACCTGCCCGGCGCGGTGGCCGGTGAGGTGGATGCCGCGTTCGACGACGTCGTCGCGCCCCTCCAGGAACGCCGCCTCGCTGAGCAGCAGGTCGGCGTCGCGCGCGAGGTCCACCACGGAGGTGCACGCGTCGGTGTCGCCCGTGTAGGCCAGGGTCGCGGTCCCGCCCGCCGACGACGGGCCGGTCACCCGCACGCCGTACGTCTCCACCGGGTGGAACACACGGTGCGGCTCGATCGTCAGCGGCCCGACCTCGATCTGCTTGTGGTCGGCCCAGGAGCGGAAGTCGAAGTCGTTCTCCATGGACTCGCCGTCGCTCAGCCCGTAGGACAGGGCGACGTGCCGCTCGGTGGTGGACGGCCCGTAGACCGGGAGCGGACCGTTGCGGCGGCCGGCGCGCAGCGACCCGTGCTCGGGGTGGTAGCGCAGATATACGTACAGACCCGCGAGGTCCGCGCAGTGGTCGGGGTGCAGGTGCGAGATCGAGACGGCGTCGAGCAGCCGGGGCTCGACGTGCCGCTGGAGGGCGCCGAACGCGCCGTTGCCGAGGTCGAGCAGCACGTTCCAGTCGCGCGCCTCGTAGCCGGCCGTGGCCGACTCCGCCGCGGTGACCTGCACCAGGTACGACGACGCGGGGGTGGCGGGACCGGGGAACGAGCCGGAGACCCCCAGGGGGATGAGGCGCATCAGACGGCCTCCACGAGGGAGACCTCGGGGCCGAGGAACCGGCTGGCCAGCTGCCCGAACGGGGCGGGGTCGCCGGTCGTGAGGAAGCGGTGCACCGGTGCACCGCCGTCGGGCGAGCGCTCCAGGTCGTGCGCCACGAGGGTGCGGTACACGTCCTTGGCGGTCTCGTCCGCGCTGGAGACCAGCGTGACGTCCTCGCCCATGACGTAGGAGATGGCGCCCGCGAGCAGCGGGTAGTGGGTGCAGCCCAGCACGAGCGTGTCGACGCCGGCTTCCTTGACCGGGTCGAGGTACTCGTGGGCGAACTTCTGCACCTCCGGGCCGGACGTGCGGCCCTCCTCGACGAAGCGCACGAACTCCGGGCAGGCCTTGCTGGTGATCGTCAGGCCGGGGGTGACGTGGAAGGCGTCGTCGTACGCGCGCGACCGGATCGTGGTGCGCGTGCCGATCACGCCGATGCGGCCGGTCCGGGTGGCGGTCACGGCGGCCCGGGCGGCGGGCAGGATCACCTCGACCACGGGGATGCCGTGGCGCTGCTCGTACCGCTCGCGCGCGTCGCGCATCATCGCCGACGACGCGGTGTTGCACGCGATGACCAGCATCTTCACGCCGTCGGCCATGAGCCGGTCCATGGCGTCGAGCGCCATGGCGCGCACCGCCGCGATCGGCTTGGGCCCGTACGGGCTGTTCGCGGTGTCGCCGAGGTACCGGACCTGCTCGTTGGGCAGCTGGTCCAGGATGGCGCGCGCGACCGTGAGGCCGCCGAGGCCGGAGTCGAAGATCCCGATGGGCGCGTCGTTCACGGGGTGAAGCCTAGCGACGTGATCGTGTCGGAACCGTTACCAGCGCCACGCGCTGTGCGTGACGCGCGCCACGTTCCGGCAGGTCAGCGGGGTTCTTTCCGGCAGGCGAAATGTCCGTCGCCCGTCGGGGTGCCCGGCGGGGCCCGTCCCGGGCCGCCGTCGGGCGCCAGGTCGCAGCACCTAGGCTGGGCGCATGACCTCCAGCACCGACCAGATCGTGCGCGCCGACGGGCGCGCCACCGACCAGCTCCGCCCCGTGAAGATCACCCGGGGATGGCTCGACGAGGCCGAGGGTTCGGTGCTCGTGGAGTTCGGCCGCACACGCGTGCTGTGCGTCGCCTCGTTCACCGAGGGCGTGCCGCGCTGGCGCAAGGGCTCCGGCGAGGGCTGGGTCACCGCCGAGTACGCGATGCTGCCGCGCGCCACCAACGAGCGCAGCCAGCGCGAGTCCGTCAAGGGCAAGATCGGTGGCCGCACGCACGAGATCTCGCGGCTGATCGGCCGCTCGCTGCGCGCCGTCGTCGACATGAGCGCGCTCGGCGAGAACTCGATCGTGCTGGACTGCGACGTGCTGCAGGCCGACGGCGGGACCCGCACCGCCGCGATCACCGGCGCCTACGTAGCCCTCGCCGACGCCATCGCGTGGGGCCGCCGCCACGGGCACGTCAAGGGCGGCAAGCAGGTGCTGTCCGACTCCGTCGCCGCGGTCTCGGTCGGCATCATCGACGGCACGCCCATGCTCGACCTGCCCTACGTCGAGGACGTGCGCGCCGAGACCGACATGAACGTGGTGGTCACCGGCGGCGGCAAGTTCATCGAGGTGCAGGGCACCGCGGAGCACGCGCCGTTCGACCGCGCCGAGCTCGACGCCCTGCTCGACCTCGCGGTGGGCGGCACCGCCGAGCTCACCAAGATCCAGCAGGACGCGCTCGCGCGGGAGATCGGGGCATGACCGCCCTGACCGTGCCGTCCGCCGCCCGGATCGTGCTCGCCACGCATAACGCCAAGAAGGTCGTGGAGCTGCGGGCGATCCTCGCCGAGTCGGGCCTGGACCTGCCCGACGGCGAGCTGGTGACCTCCGGCGAGGTCGGGGCGCCGGAGCCCGTGGAGGACGGCGTGACGTTCGCCGAGAACGCGCTCATCAAGGCGCGGGCGGTGTGCGCCGCGACCGGCCTGCCCGCCGTCGCCGACGACTCGGGCCTGGCCGTGGACGTCCTGGGCGGGGCCCCCGGCATCTTCTCGGCCCGCTGGGCCGGCAAGCACGGGGACGACCTGGCGAACCTGGACCTGCTGCTCGGCCAGCTCGGGGACGTGCGCCCCGAGCACCGCCAGGGCGGCTTCGTGTGTGCGGCCGCGCTGGTCACGCCGGACGGGCGCGAGGAGGTGCGCCTCGGCGAGATGCGGGGCGTGCTCGCGACGGCGCCGCGCGGCGCCAACGGGTTCGGCTACGACCCGATCCTCGTCCCGGAGGAGGACCCGCTGTTCGCGGGGCCGTCCGCCGAGACCCTGGTCGACGGCCCCGGCCGGCGGACGGCCGGGGAGCTGACCCCGGACGAGAAGAACGCGATCTCCCACCGCGGCAAGGCGTTCCGCGCGCTGGCCCCGCTGGTCGTCGAGGCGCTCCGCGGCTGAGGCACGCTCGCCTGGGCGTACTCGGCTCGGCGCGCTTGCCCGGCCGCGCTCGACCATGCACCTGCTGCCAGAACGGGACTCGCTCTGGCAGCAGATGCATGGTCTCGGTCGGACCAGGCGCCCGTCAGCTCTCGGCCGCGCGGGCCTGGCCGCGGCGGATGCCCGTCACCAGGCCGCGCCAGCCGAGCATCGTGATCGCCAGGAAGATCGCGGTGACCAGAGCGAACGACCACGCCAGCCCGCCGCCCGAGAGGCCGCGCAGCGCCAGGCCACCGAGCACGGTGACGGCCCAGATGATCACGCCGGTGGGCCAGACACGCGAGGGGTCGCGCCACGCGCGGGCCACGGCCCAGCCGATCGCGGCGGCCAGCGCGAACGGCCACACCACGCGGCCCAGCGCGGCGACGAGCGACCCGTCGTGCGACGTGATGCCGACGACCGTGAAGACGAGGACGGCGACGGCGTCGGCCACGGCCGCGGGCCAGACCGGGGTTCGAGAAGTGCTCACCTGCGCATCCTAGGTGCCCCCGACTTCGGCGTCGGCAGCGGTCCCCCGTAGGCTGGGCGGATGCACCTCGTCGCCCAGGACCTCGGTTTCGCCTATCCCGGGCGGCCCGTCATGGACGGCGTCAGCTTCTCGGTGTCGCAGGGCGGGCGCCTCGGCGTGGTCGGCGAGAACGGGTCGGGCAAGTCCACGCTGCTGCACCTGCTGGCCGGTGACCTGCTGCCGAAGTCGGGCGAGGTGCGTCGGCAGGGCAGCGTCGCGCTCGTCGAGCAGGAGCTGCATCCCGGACCGGGCCAGACCATCGGCGACCTGATCGCCGGGACCCTGGCGGGGCTGCGTACCGCCGCCGCGGAGCTGGACGCCGCGGCCGCCGCGTTCGACCACGCCTCGGGCGACCTCGCGGTGCTGGAGCGCACCCTCTCGCTCGCGGAGCACCTCGCGGTGTGGGACGCCGACCGCCGCGTCGAGGTGGCCCTCACGCGCCTGGGCGCCCCGCGCGACCCCGCCCGCCGGCTCGACCAGCTCAGCGTGGGGGAGCGGTTCCGGGTGCGCCTGGCCTGCCGCCTCGCGGAGCGCGCCGACCTGCTGCTGCTCGACGAGCCCACGAACCACCTGGACGACTCCGCCATCGAGTTCCTCACCGGCGAGCTCGTCGCCTGGCGCGGCGGCGTCGTCCTGGTCACCCACGACCGCGAGCTGCTCGACGACGTCGCCACCGCGATCCTGGACCTCGACCCGTCCTGGGACGGCAAGCCCGTGCTCTACGGCCAGCCGGGCTACCTGGCCTACCGGTTCGCCAAGACCCAGGCGCTGCACCGGTGGCGGCAGCGCTACCGCGCCGAGCGCAAGCGGGCCGCGGCCCTGGCCGAGCGGCTCGACGAGTCCTACGAGGGGCTGTCCGACGAGTGGCGCCCGGGCAAGGGCTCGCAGAAGCACCGCCGCGCCACGCGCGCCCGCATCCACGTCAAGGCCGCCGACCGGCTGGTCCAGAAGCTCGAGGCCGAGGCCATCGAGGTGCCCGCCCCGCCGGTCGAGCTGGGCTTCCCCGACCTGCCGGCGATGTCGCCGGGCTGGGACCCGAGCAACCCGGTCGTCGAGGTCCGGTCGCCGCGCGTCGACTTCCCCGCTGGATCCGCCCCGGCCGCCGCGGGCGACGACGGCGCCCGCCTGGACCTGCCCGGCACCCGGGTGGCGATCCCGCCGTCGGGCCGCCTGCTCGTGGTGGGGCCGAACGGGACAGGCAAGTCGACGCTGCTCGCGGCCCTGGCCGGCACGCTGGAGCTGGACCGGGGGAGCCGGAACGTCGCGCCCGGCGCGCGCATCGGCGTCGTCGGCCAGGAGAGCGAGCCGATCACCGGCAAGGCGCGCCTGCGGACCGGGTTCGAGACCTACGCCGACGAGGCGCTGCGGCTGCTCTCCTCGGGCGAGCTGGACCCCGACCACGTGGTGCCGGTCGCGGGCCTCGGCCTGCTCAGCGAGGAGGACCTGGACCGGCCGCTCGCCGAGCTGTCCGCGGGGCAGCGCCGCCGGTTCGAGCTGGCCCGGGCGCTGCTGCACGCCCCGCACCTGCTGCTGCTCGACGAGCCGACGAACCACCTGTCGATCGACCTCGTGGACGAGCTGACGCGCGCCCTCCAGGTGACGCCGTGCGCCGTCGTCGTCGCGACGCACGACCGCCGCATGCGCTCGGACCTGGAGGACTGGCCGGTCCTGGACCTGACGCAGGCGGGCCGAGGCCGCTAGGGCAGCCGGCCCACGTGGGCCATCGCCTGCTTGATGAGCATGCCCTGCCCGTTCATCATCTCGGCCTGGACGTCGTCGGCGCAGGCTTCCTCCGGCGTCAGCCAGGCGAGGTCGAGCGCGTTCTGCTGCGGGCGGCAGTCGCCCGTCACGGGCACCACGTACGCGAGCGACACCGCGTGCTGGCGCGGGTCGTGGAACGCGGTGATCCCCGGGGTGGGGAAGTACTCGGCGACGGTGAACGGCTGCGGCGACGGCGGCACCTGCGGCAGGGCCACCGGCCCGAGGTCCTTCTCGATGTGCCGCAGCAGCGCGTCCCGGAGGCGCTCGTGGTACATCACGCGGCCCGAGACCAGGGCCCGGGTCATCACGCCCTGCGGGTTCACGCGCAGCAGCAGCCCGACGGCGACCACGTCGCCCGAGTCGTCGACGCGCACCGGCACGGCGTCGACGTACACGAGCGGGAGCTGCGCGCGTACCACGGCGAGGTCCTCGTCGGTCATCCAGCCCGAGACCGGGGCAGGCTCGCGGTAGAAATCGTCGGCAGGGTAGTCGGCAGTGTCCGTCACGGGTCCGTTCTACCAGTTCGGGCGAAGCGGTGCCTGACCCGCGCCGTCCGATCGGTACCCGAATGTGACACGGACCGCCGAACCGGCCCTCCTGGAATAGCAGAGGGTGGGGCTGTGCTCTACCAGGTAGACGCCCAACGAAAGGAAGCGTGACATGGCAACTGTCGACATCACCGACGCCACGTTCGAGAAGACGGTCAGCGACAACGGGATCGTCCTCGTGGACTTCTGGGCCACGTGGTGCCCGCCGTGCAAGATGTTCGGGCCCGTCTTCGAGGCCTCCTCGGACAAGAACGAGGACATCGTGCACGCGAAGATCGACACCGACGCGAACCCCGGCATCTCGGCCGCCGCGCAGGTGACGTCCATCCCGACGCTCATGGCGTTCCGGGACGGCGTGCTCGTCTTCCGCCAGGCCGGCGCGCTGCCCGCCAAGGGCCTCGCCGAGGTCGTGGAGGCCGTCCGCGGTCTCGACATGGACACCGTCCGCAAGGACATCGCCGCGCAGCAGAGCTGACGCGGCAGGGCCGGCACCAGGGGGCGCCGGGGAACACGGGGTGCGCGAGGGGGGACTCGAACCCCCACGTCCGAAGACACCAGGACCTAAACCTGGCGCGGCTGCCAATTACGCCACTCGCGCGCGGCGCTCAGTCTACGTGCAGGTGAGCGGGCAGGTCAGCGGAACGCGGCGATCCCCGTGAGGTGCCGGCCCAGCACCAGTGTGTGCACCTCGTCGGTGCCCTCGTAGGTGCGCACCGACTCCAGGTTGCTGGCGTGCCGCATCGGCGAGTGGTCGAGGGTCACGCCGTTGCCGCCCAGCACCGTCCGGGCGGCGCGGCAGACCTCGATCGCGATGCGGGCGTTGTTGAGCTTGCCCGCCGAGATCATGTGCCCCTCAAGCCGCCCGGCGTCCTTGAGCCGGCCCAGGCGCAGCGCCATGAGCTGCGCCTTGGTGATCTCCAGCGCCATGTCGACGAGCTTGGCCTGCGTGAGCTGGAAGCCCGCGACCGGCGTGCCGAACTGCTCGCGCCCCTGCGCGTAGGCCAGGGCGTCCTCGAAGGCGTCCCGGGCCGCGCCGACCGCGCCCCACACGATGCCGTAGCGCGCCTCGTCGAGGCAGGCGAAGGGCCCGGCCAGGCCGGGGTGCTCCGGCAGGATCGCGTCCGCCGGGAGCCGCACGCCCGCCAGCGTGACGTCGCACTGCACGGACGCGCGCATCGACAGCTTGGGCTCGATCGGCACCGCCGCGAAACCGGGGGTCGACGTCGGCACGACGAACCCGCGCACGCGGTCCCGCTCGCCGCCGTCGGCCTGGGGCTCGCGCACCTTCGCCCAGATGATGGCGACGTCGGCGAACGAGGCCATGCCGATCCACCGCTTGGCGCCGTCCAGGACCCACTCCCCGCCGGCGTCCCCGCCCTCGGAGCCGGGCTCGAAGCGGGCGCGCGTGGTCATGCTCGCCGGGTCGGACCCGGCGCCGGGCTCGGTGAGCCCGAAGCAGCCCACGACCTCGCCCGTCGCCATGCGCGGCAGCCACTGCTGCTTCTGCGCCTCGGAACCGTGCTTGTGGATCGCCGACATCGCCAGCGAGCCCTGCACCGAGACGAACGTGCGGATGCCGGAGTCGCCGGCCTCCAGCTCCTGGGCCGCCAGCCCGTACTCGACGGCGGACCGCCCCGCGCAGCCGTAGCCGTGCAGGTGCATGCCGAGCACCCCGAGCTCGCCCAGCTCGGGGACGAGCTCGCGCGGGAAGTGCGCGTCGGCGAACCAGCGCGCGATGTCCGGGCGCACGCGGCGGTCCACGAACTCCCGCACGCGGTCGCGCGTCGCGAGCTCGGTGTCGCTGAGCTCGGCGTCGAGGTCGAGCAGGTCGGCCGGCGATCCCACTAGGAGTCGAGCCCCAGCACCTTGCGGATCCGGGCCACGTGGCCCGTCGCCTTCACGTTGTAGAACGACTCGGCGACCGTCAGGTCCGGGTTCACCACGAACGTCGAGCGGATGACGCCCACGTACGTCTTGCCGTAGTTCTGCTTCTCGCCCCAGGCGCCGTACGCCTCCAGCGTCGCGTGGTCCTCGTCGGACGCGAGCGGGAAGGTGAGCGTCTCGTCCTGCGCGAACTTGGCCAGCTTCGCGACCTTGTCGGGCGAGATGCCGACGACGGCGTAGCCGGCACCCAGCAGGGACGCCTCCGAGTCGCGGAAGTCGCACGCCTCCTTGGTGCAGCCCGGCGTCGCGGCGGCCGGGTAGAAGTACACGATGACGCCCTTGTCGGTGCTCTGCGCCAGGTCGGCGAGGCTGACGGAGGCGCCGTCGGCGGTCGGGAGGGTGAAGTCGGGAGCCTTGTCCCCGGGCTCGAGGCGAGTCGTCATGCCCGTAACGGTAGTCCTTTTCCCCGGCTCTCCCCGGTGCGACCGTGCCGCCCGGAGGGGTGACGGAGAGGTAGCACCGGTAGCCCTGCGTTACCTCGCTCGACGGGATCGTCCTGCCCCAGGGTCGCGTAGCGTTGTCCTGTGAGCACCTCCGCCGTGACCGACTCCGTGACGAAGCCCGGAAATCTCCCGATCCGCATGCTGCACGACCGGCTGCTGGTCGAGCCCGAGACGGACTCCGCGGAGCGCCAGTCGACGGCGGGCCTGGTGATCCCGGCCACCGCCGTCGGCCCCAAGCGGCTCGCCTGGGCCAAGGTCGTCGCCAAGGGGGAGCACGTGCGGCAGGTCGACGTGGGCGACCGCGTCCTGTTCGACCCCGAGGACCGCGCCGAGGTGGACCTGGGCGGCACGGACTACGTGCTTCTGCGCGAGCGCGACGTGCACGGCGTCGCCGAGAGCGACGAGGCGGACGGCTCCACCGGGCTCTACCTGTAGGCCGGCGGGCCGTGCCCCGGGGGACGGGGCCGGCCTGTCGTGCAGTTCACAGGGCGGGCCCGCTCGTTCGGTTACCGATGACGCCCCTGGTCCTGGTAGTGTTTCTCTCCGTTGCGCGCCATTAGCTCAATTGGCAGAGCAGCTGACTCTTAATCAGCGGGTTCTAGGTTCAAGTCCTAGATGGCGCACCAACGCGACGGTCCGATACCCCCCTTCCAGGGGTGGTGACGGGGGTTGTCGCGAGGCGGAGAAAGTGGTGCGCCGAGGGTCCGAAGCCCTGGTAATCTTTCCGTCGCAGGCGCCATTAGCTCAATTGGCAGAGCAGCTGACTCTTAATCAGCGGGTTCATGGTTCGAGTCCATGATGGCGCACAGCATGACGAAGGCCCCCACCACGGTGGGGGCCTTCGTCGTTCCGGGACCAGTTGGTCAGAGCAGCTCGACCGGGAACAGCTCCGTCCGCGCCACGACCCGGTCCCGCTCCTCCGTCAGCGCGGTGCGGCGAGGGTCGGCGAGGTACCCGTCGAGCTCCCGCTGCCCGGTGAACCGGTAGAGCTGGACCTCGTGCGGCCGGCCGGCCGCGCCGTCGGACGCCGCACGCTGCAGCACCACCCCGCCGTGCTCCGGGACCAGGGCCAGCACCTTGTCCTCGTAGGCCGCCAGGCCCGCCTCCTGGCCCGGCTGCGCCCAGAGCAGGCAGCACAGCCGGATCTCCTCGTCGTGGTTCGTCATGGTCCGAGCGTAGGGCTCGTGGGTACCCACAATTTGTCCGTTTGTTGCCTTGTGCACCCGTGGAGTTCATCCGGCCCGGCCAGGTTTGTCCCCCGGGCGTGCTCGGAGCCGTCCACCTCACGGAACATAGGGAGGACGGCCATGCGGCCAGTCACCAGGAAACAGCGGGGCCGGCAGCAGGCCGGCCTCGTCGCGGCGGTCACGGCCGCGACGCTCGCCATGACGGGCTGGGCGGCGACGTCGTCGTCAGCCGCCCCCGCGGACACCGCGCGTCCCGACACCGGCACGACGGCGTCGGCCCCGCACCAGCCGGAGGCCCCGACGTCGGGCGCCCCGATCCTCACTCCCGACGACGGCGAGTTCCTCGAGGGCACCGTGCCCGTCGCGGCCGAGCCCGTCGCCCCCGGGGACGACGTCACGCGCCTGACCGTCGACGGCAAGAACGTCCCGGGCGCCACGGAGACCCTCGGCACGTCGGTGCTCGGCTACACCGTGGGCACCAACTCGACCGAGGCGCGGTACAAGAACTACGTGTCGGTCAACGGCTCGGAGCCCATCTACCTGCCCGACGCCGTGAGCCAGCGCGTCGAGCTCGAGGTGCCCGACGAGTACCTCGTGACCGGCGAGAACACGGTCGAGGTCGTGGTGGGCACCATCGACTCCGACTGCGGCGTCAACCACGACGACTTCGTGCTGTCGGACTTCACGCTGGCGCCCCTCGGCGAGCTCGCCGACGGTGAGGAGAACGAGTACACCTACTCGTTCGGCGACGGCACCTGCGGCAGCAACACGAGCCTCCTGCTGCGTGCCGAGCTGACGTTCTTCGTCCAGGGCGACCCGCAGGGCACCACCGGCCTGAGTGCCGACCTCGACACCACCACGCTGACCAACGGCGCGCACACGATCGAGGCCCGCACGGCGTCCGGCGACAAGACGGCGCACCGCGTCCGCGTGAACAACGCGCCCGCCGGCGCGCCGCGCCTCTCGCCGGTCGACGGCACGCTGGCCAACGGCACCGTCACCGTCACGGGCGCCCGCCCGGCCGACGGCGAGGGCGGCACCGCGGAGCTCACGGTCGACGGCGACGCCGTCGAGACCACCGAGACGCTCGGCGCGGGCGACGCGGCCTTCTCCTTCAACGTGGGCTCGAACGCCGTCGACGGCAAGGCGGCGAACCTGCTGGTCGTCAACGGCATCGAGATGCCGCTGGGCGGCTCGTACGCGAGCCAGCGCGCCGACGTCCCGGTCCCGAACGACTGGCTGCGCCCCGGCGACAACACGGTCAAGGTCGTGACCGGCACCTTCGCGGGCGACTGCAACCGCGACGACTTCACGATCTCGAACCTCGCGCTGACGCCCGCCGCGGGCACCGCGACCGGCGTCGGGCTCAAGCCCTCCTACGCGATGGGCGACGGCACCTGCGGCTCCAGCGGCACCGCCCTGCGCGAGATCACGGTCACCTTCACGGTCGACGCCCCCGCGCGCGGCCTGCGCGCCGACGTCGACACCGCCACCCTGTCCGACGGCGAGCACGAGCTCGGGGCGACCTCGACCACGGGCGAGACCGCCACCCGCGCGCTGTTCACCGACAACTCCGGCCCGGCGCTGGTCTCCGCGACCCCCGCGGACGGCGACCGGCTCACCTCGGCGGTGCCGCTCGCGGTCTCCGTCGAGGACGCCTCCGGTGTGGTCGAGGGCCCCGACGTCACGCTCGACGGCGACAAGATCGCCGTGGGCGACCCGGTCGGCCCGGGCCTGCCCGCCGGCGCGCACACCCTCGTGGTGACCGCGACGGACGGCCTCGGCAACGACGTCACGCACGAGATCGACTTCGTGAGCGCCGGGATCCCGGACGTGCCGGCGGACGTCGCGCCGGCGTCGGGCACCGAGGGAGTGGGGCGCACCGCCACGCTGAAGGCGACGGTGGCCGCGCCCGACGGCGGCGACGTCACCGCGCGCTTCTCCGCCGCGGAGATCCTCACCCCGAACAAGGCGTGGCAGGGCAGCACGGGCGCCGTGCCGACCACCCTGGACGTGCGCGGCCAGAAGAACCTGAGCACCAAGGCGCTGGAGCCGGGCGACGGGAAGTCCGTCACGTCCCCGGCGTCGGGCGACGTGACCTACCAGCGGTTCGACGTGCCCGTCCGCGGCAAGGTCGAGGCGCCGGTGCTGCGCTGGGAGGGCACCGCCGACCCGGCGCGCCTGGTCAGCCTGCGGGCCTGGAACCCGGACACCGACACCTGGGACGTCGTCGCCTCTGCGCGCGGCGCGGTCGAGGGCGGCACCGTGCTGGAGGGCACCGTGTCCCGCGACTACGTGGACCGCGGCGCGGTGCACGCCATGGTCACGGGCGAGGACCCCTTCGCCGACGACCTCGACGCCGGTGACAAGGACCGGTTCGACGACCCGGACGACTACGACTTCTCGATGGTGCACTACACGGACACCCAGTACCTGACCGAGGGTGCCGTGGAGCAGGAGACCGCCGAGGAGCGGGCCGTCTGGGCGCAGGGCTACAACGGCGTCATGGACTGGATCGTCGACAACGCCGACGAGCGCAAGATCGCCTACGTGGCGCACACCGGCGACATCGTCGAGAACAACATCCGGGCGTTCCCGCCCGAGATGGAGGACCAGGTCATCGGCGAGTTCGAGTTCGCGTCGCAGGCGCAGGCCCGGATCGACGCCGCGGGCATCCCGAACGGTGTGGTCGCGGGCAACCACGACAACCAGTCCGGTACCGACGCGACGCTCTACAACCAGTACTTCGGTCCGGACCGGTACGAGGGGCTCGAGGAGGGCTGGGAGGACGCGTCCTACGGCGGCGTCATGGAGCCCGGCTCGAACGAGAACCACTACGACCTGTTCTCGGCCGGCGGCCTGGACTTCGTGGTGGTGGGCCTGTCCTACGGCGTCACGCGTGACGAGGCCGAGTGGGCCGCCTCGATCTTCGACCGGTACTCCGACCGCAACGGCATCCTGCTGACGCACGACTACCTGGAGCCGTCCGCGTCGCCCGACGGGCGCGGCGCCAACTTCGGCGGGTCCGACGGGCCGCTGCTGTACAACCTGCTCGTCAAGGACAACCCGAACGTGTTCATGGTGCTCGCCGGGCACCGGCACGGCGTGGGCACCAACGTGCGCCCGCCCGTGGTCGGCGACATCGGCGGCGGCGTCGTCGAGCTGCTCGCGGACTACCAGTTCTACACGGTGTCCGCCGGCCAGCTCGGACTCACCGAGATCGGCGGGTACAAGCCCACCGACCAGCTCCAGTTCGGCGCGTCGTTCTTCCGCATGCTGCAGTTCGACGTCGACCGCGGTGAGGTCTCCATCGACACCTACTCGCCGCTGCTGGGCGAGTTCGGCGCCACGGAGTACGACACCGAGCACCGGTACAACGGGCTCGAGGACAACATGGTGCTGCCGGTCGACCTGACCTCCCGCACCACGTCGTTCAGTACCGACTCGGTGGTGCTCTACGATCCGGTGGACGAGATCGGCCGGGACACCGTGGCCTCCGGTGAGGTCGCCTCCGTGAAGTGGTCGGGCCTCAAGCCGGACCGCACGTACGCCTGGTTCGTCACTGCCCGCACCCCGGGCGGCGGCACGACGACGGCGTCGCCGGCGTACTTCACCACGGCGCGGCGTTGAGGCTCGGTCCTCTCCGCGGACGCACCGTGGCCCTGGCGGGGCTGCTCGCAGTACTGAGCAGCCCCGCCGTGGGGCAGGTCGCCTCGGCCCACGACGCCACGAGCGACGTCTACGCCGAGGTGACCACGGCGCCGTCGTCCTCCGGTCCGGAGGACGGCGGTCCGGACGTCGTGGCCGTGCTCGACCTGGAGTACGACCTGCTCATGAAGTCCGCCTGGCTGCGGGCCGAGGCGTACGAGGCGACCGGCCGGGACGACCAGCTCGCCCAGCTCGACGAGCACGAGGCCGAGGTGGACGGGTACGTCACCGACCGCTTCGCGGTCAGGTACGACGGCGAGCCGTGCGCGCCTGCGCTCTCCGGCGTCGACCTCGTGGAGCGGGGGGAGCGGCCGTACGCCTCCCTGACCTACACGTTCGCGTGCGACGGCGAGCCCGAGGGCGTGCACGAGGTCTCCAGCGCGCTGTTCCCGGACGCCGAGTCGTTCGTGCACTCGACCGAGACGATCATCCGGTACTCGCTCGACGAGGAGGACGGCTCGGCGGTGCTCACCGCGGCGTCGCCCACGCTGACGACGGGGGAGCACCGGCTGCTCAAGCAGGTCGGCGAGTTCTTCGTGCTGGGCGGCGAGCACCTGCTGTTCGGCATCGACCACGTGCTGTTCCTGCTGGCGCTGCTGATCGGCGCACGGCGGCTGCGCGACGTCGTGTGGACGGCAACGGCGTTCACCGTGGCGCACTCGGTGACGTTCCTGCTCGCGGCCCTGGGCGTGGTGTCCGTGCCGGCGATCGTGGTCGAGCCGGTGATCGCGGCGTCGATCGCGGTCGTTGCGGTGGTCGACCTGGTGCTGATCCGGCGGGGCGCTCACGCGGCCGGTCCCGTGCGGGACGCCCTGCGCTGGAGAGGTCCGGCCGGGAGCCGCGAGGAGCGCAGTGCGTGGGACCGGTGGCGGCTGCCCGTGGTGTTCCTCTTCGGGCTGGTGCACGGCGTCGGGTTCGCGGGGGCGCTCGGGATCGACGCGGCCTGGTCGTGGACCCTGCTGTGGTCGCTGCTGTCGTTCAACATGGGCATCGAGGCGGTGCAGCTCGGCATCATCGCGGCGGTGTTCCCGCTGCTGGTGCTGCTGCGGGTGCGGGCGCCGCGGACGGCCCGCTGGACGCTGGGCGCCGGCTGCGCGGTGATCGCGGCGGTGGCCCTGTGGTGGGTCGTGGAGCGGCTGGCGTTCTGAGCTGCTCGACCGTAGGCACAGTCGCGGGATCAGCCGAACGTAGGGTTGGTCGGCGCATGAGCGCTCATGCGC
>NZ_JBHVEG010000012.1:0-66166 GCF_042802395.1 Promicromonospora sp. NPDC057488 | reverse complement strand
GGCCTCCACAGCCGCGGGGCCGCTTGTTTTTTGCCCCTGGGTTCCCTGCCGGCTCAAGCGGTGGGCAGCACCAGCTCCCCGTCGACCCGCACCGGCACCAGCCCCGCCCCGTCCCGCAGCTCCGGCGGCAGGGCGTGCTCCGGCGCCTGCTGCCACGCGAGCGGGCGCAGGAACCGGCGGATCGCCGTCGCGCCGACCGACGTGTGCAGCGTGTTGGTCGACGGCCACGGCCCGCCGTGGTGCTGCGCCCAGGTGACGGCGACCCCGGTCGGGTACCCGTCGTAGAGCACGCGCCCGGCCCGCGCCGCGAGGGCCGCCCGCGCGGCGGGCAGGTCGGCGTCGTCGGCGCCGCCGGTCAGGATGCTCGCGGTGAGCGACCCCTCCACGTGCCCGACGACGGCCACGGCCTCGGTCTCGTCCGTGTACCGCACGACGACGGCGAGCGGCCCGAAGCACTCCTCGACGAGCTGCGCGGTGAGCGCGGCGGCGTCGACCTCGAGCAGGGCCGGCCGGGTGCTGCCGGCGTCGGCGGGCTCGCCCTGGGCGCGCAGGACGGCGTCGTCGGCGCGGGCCGTCAGGCCCTGCTCGTAGGCGTGGGCCATGCCCGCCGTCAGGGCGGGCAGGGCCGGTGCCGCGCCGATCGCGCGGCCGAACGCCTCGACCACGCGGTCGCCGTCGGCCCCGGACGGGACCAGCACGAGGCCCGGCTTGGTGCAGAACTGCCCCCCGCCCTGGAGCACGGAGCCGGCCAGGCCCGCGCCGTACTCGTCCGCCTTGTCGCGGGCCGCGGACGGCGTGACCAGCACGGGGTTGATGCTGCTGAGCTCCCCGTAGAACGGGATGGGCGCGGGCCGCGCGGCGGCGGCGTCGGCCAGGGCGCGTCCGCCGGTGAGCGAACCGGTGAACCCGGCCGCCCGGATCGCGGGGTGCGACACCAGGGCGACGCCCGCGTCGAACCCGTGCACCAGGGCGAACGTGCCCGCGGGCGCGCCGACCGCGGCGATCGCGCGCTCGGCGAGCCGCGCCACGCGTTCCGACGTCGCGGGGTGCCCGGGGTGGGCCTTGACGACGACGGGGTTGCCCGCCGCGAGCGCCGAGGCGGTGTCGCCGCCGAGCACGGAGAAGGCGAACGGGAAGTTGCTCGCCGCGTAGACGGCCACGGGCCCGAGCGGCACCAGCATGCGGCGCAGGTCGGGGCGCGGGCCCATGGGGGTGTCGCCCGCGTGGTCGATCGTCGCCTCGAGGTAGCCGCCGTCGAGCACCACGCGGGCGAACGTGCGCAGCTGGTACGCCGTGCGGGTGAGCTCGCCGCCGAGCCGGGTGGGGCCCAGGGCCGTCTCCCGGTCGGCCTCGGCGACCAGCGCGTCGCGGTCGGCGTCGAGCGCGTCCGCGAGCGCGATCAGGAGCTCGGCACGCCGGGCGCGGGGCCAGGCGGCGAGGTCGGGGGCCGCGGCGGCGGCGCGGTCTGCGACGTCGTGCAGGGCTGCCGGTGCGGCCTCGCGCACCGGCAGCTCCCGGACCTCGCCGGTCCGGGCGTCCCGCGAGGACACGGGGCTCGTCGTCACATCCATGCCGTCGACCCGTCCTTCCGTACGGGCACCTTGCGTTCCCAGTGCACCCAGTCGTCCTGGGCCAGCGCGGACTCGTCGATCTCGATGCCCCAGCCGGGCCGGTCCGGCCGTAGCTCCAGGTGCCCGTCGACCGGCACGTACGGGTCGTGGCACCAGGCGACGTCGTCCGGCTTGTACTCCAGGATCGAGAAGTTCCACGTCGCCGCCGCGAAGTGCACGTTCGCGGCGGTCGCGAGCGGCCCCAGCGGGTTGTGCGGCGCCACGGGCACGTCGTGCGCCTCGGCCAGCGTCGCGATCTTGCGCATCTGGGTGAGCCCGCCGACCACGGCGATGTCGGGCTGGATGATGTCGGCGCCCTGCACGTTGAGCAGGCCGAGGAACTCGTTGGGCGAGTACAGGGACTCGCCCGTGGCGAGCGGCACCGTCATCTCCGCGCGGATCCGGCCCCAGGCGGGCAGGTACTCGGGGCGGATCGGCTCCTCGAGGAACAGCGGCTCGTTCGGCGCGAGCGCCGCCGCGAGGTCCACGGCCTGGCGCGGCTCCCAGAGGCAGCCGTGGGCGTCGAACGCGAACTCCCACTCCTCGGGGTGGCTCTCGCGGATCTGCCCGAACCAGTCGCCGAGCTCCCGCGCGACCAGCCCGAACCGCGACCGGTGCAGGTCGCGGCGGTAGGGGCTGAGCTTGAACGCGTCGACGCCGTGGTTCTCGTGCAGCGCGGCGGTGCGGTCGCGCAGCTCGGGGACGTCGGGGGCGTCATAGAGGCCTGCGTAGACGCGCACCCGGTCGCGGACGGCGCCGCCGAGGAGCTGGTACACGGGCACGCCGGCGGCCTTCGCCGCGATGTCCCACAGCGCGTGGTCCACCGCGGCGATGGCGGCCAGGCCCAGCGCCCCCTGCGGGAACCGGGCCGACTGGTGCAGCAGCTGGTTCACGTAGGTGACGCGGGTGGCGTCGATGCCCGCGATCTGGTCGGCGAGGTACTCGATGATCGCGGGGTACGCGAGGTCAGGGCCGTGGTTGTAGATCTCGGCCCAGCCGTCGAGGCCGCCGTCGGTGGTGATCCGCAGCAGCACGCGCGGGCGGTTGCCGACGCGCTGCAGGTACGTGGTCAGCCGGGCGATCTTCGTTCCGGTGGTCATGCCGTGGCCTTCCAGTCGTCGAGGATGCGCGTGATCGCGGCGCGGTCGGGCTCGCCCAGGACGGTGCTGGGCGGCCGCACGGAGCGGTCGCACAGGCCCATCTGGTGCATGGCCTCCTTGACCACCGACACGTTGTCCGCCGACCGGTCCCGGGCCCGGAGCTGCTCGAACTCCCGGATGCGGCGCCACACCGCGGACGCGCGGGCGGCGTCGTCCTGCCGCAGGGCGTCGAGCAGCCCGAACGAGACGTCGGGCGCCACGTTGACCAGGCCCGACGTGAAGGCCCGGGCGCCCGCCTGCCACGCTGACGGCGCGTAGGACTCGGCCAGCCCGGCGATCCACAGCAGGTCGGCGTCGGTGTCCTGCACCGTCTCGGCGAACGCGACCGGGTCCGGCACGGAGTACTTGATGCCCACCACGTTGGGCGCGGCCTGCGCGAGCGCCGCGATGTCCGTGCCCCGGACGACCGGGGAGCTCACGTACGGCAGCACGGCGAGGCCGGGCACGGCGTGCGCGACGGCGGCGGTGTACTCGACCCAGCCCTGCCGCGACATGTACGGCAGCACCGGCTGGTGCACCATGACGGCGTGCGCGCCGAGCTCGGCGGCCGCGCGTGCCTCGGCCTGTGCCGTGGCCGGGTCCAGCCCCACCCCGACGACGACGACGGCGCGGTCGCCCGCGGCGTCGGTCACGGTGCGGGCGACGTCGGCCCGCTCCCGCGGGGTCAGGGCGTAGAACTCGCCGGTGTTGCCGTTGGGCGTGATCGCGGCGAGCCCGGCGTCGACCAGGCGGCCGGCGAGCCGCCCGGTCAGGGCGAGGTCGACGGCGCCGTCGGGCGCGTAGGGGACTACGGGGATGCCGACGACCGTCCGCAGGCGTTCGACGATGTCGTGGTACCCGGTCATGATTCTCCGTTCTGAAGGGTGCCGGTCCGCGGGGATCCGGCGGGGTCCTGCGGGTCGGCGTCGGGCCGGCCGTCCTGCTGCTCGACGGGCTTGATGCGCACCCAGAGGCCGTAGATGGCGGCGCTGACCAGGCAGCTGATCGCGGCGAACACGAGCGGCCACAGGTAGGAGCCGTTCGACGCCGTCAGGGCCAGGCCGATGGCGATCGGGCTGATCAGGTTGCCGAGCTGCGAGCCGAAGTTCTGGAAGCCGGCCAGCGAGCCGACTCGGTCGGGGCTGGGGGAGACCTCGGCGGGCAGCGAGAGGATCGCGGCGCCCGCGAAGGAGTGCGCGGCGCTGGAGACCGTGAGGACCACCATGAGCACGACGTTGCTCTCCACGAACGGGCTGAACCCGATGCACGCGCTGAGCACGAGGCCCGAGATGATCGGCACCTTGCGCGCCACGTTCGGGGACAGGCCCGAGGCGAGCATGCGGTCCGAGACGATGCCGCCCAGCACGGTGGACCCGATGCCGATCACGGCGGGCAGCGCGCCGACCATGCCGAACTCGGCCTCGCTGAACCCGCGCTCGTTGAGCAGGTAGCTGGGGTACCAGGTCAGGAAGAACGCACCGGCGAGCGACCGGAAGACGTAGCCGAGCATGAGCGCCCAGGTCTGGTTGTCACGCAGCAGCGTGCTCCAGCGCACCTCCTCGCCGCTGTGCCGCACCATCTCGGCCTGGTCGGAGCGGATGTGGTCGAGCTCGGCGGCGTTGACGCGCTTGTGGTTCTGCGGGGCCCGGTAGATGGCGAGCCAGCCCACGATCCAGAGCAGGCCCACGGCGCCGATCACCACGAAGGTCCAGCGCCAGCCCGCGAAGACCGCGATCGACGTGACGATCGGGATGGACAGGGCCGAGCCGATCTGCTGGCCCATGTCGAACAGGCTGGACGCGAAGGCCCGCTCCCGGCGCGGGAACCAGGTGGAGACCACCTTGATGTTCGCGGGCTGCACCGGCGCCTCGCCGATCCCGAGCCCGAGCCGGAAGACGATCAGGCTCGTGACGCCGGTGGCGAAGGCGGTCAGCGCCGTCCAGACCGACCACCAGCCCACGGCGATGGGGTAGATGACGCGCGGTCCGAACTTGTCCAGGAGCCAGCCCGACGGCACCTGGAACAGGGCGTAGGTCCAGAAGAACGACGACAGCAGCACGCCCTGGACGGCCGGGCTGATGTGGAAGTCCTCCGAGATGAACGGCAGCGCGACGCTGAGGGCGGCGCGGTCGAGGTAGGCGATGGTCAGGCCGAGCGCCGAGAACGCGACGATCGTCCAGCGCATCTGGCTGCGCCGCGCACGGGCTGCGACAGCCACGGGCTGCTTTGTACTATTGAGCATCGTTGCTCCTTCATCGAGTGACGTGCGTGCTCCGCCATGGAGCACATGTTCCAGAGGTGCGGCCCGGGAACTTGGCGGTGAACGGGCTGCACCTCGTCTGCTTGGTCCTGCGGGTCAGGCGGTCGCACCTCCCTGGTGGAGCCGGTCGAGGAAGCCGGCGATGTGCCGGCGGGTCAGGTCCGCGGCGAGGTCGGCGTCGCCGGCCTCGGCAGCGGCAAGGATCTGCTCGTGCTCGCGCGCCTCGTCCCGCCAGCTCGGTTCCTTGGCCCACGTGGTGACCGCGGCCAGCGCCGTCTGGTCCCGCAGGCCCTCGAGCATGCCGGTCAGGATCGTGTTGTCGGCCGCGCCCCAGAGCGCCGCGTGGAAGGCCCGGTTGGCGAGGCTGCGCTGCGCGGGCTCCGTGACCTCGGCCGCGCGCTCGAGCGCTGCCCGCGCCCCGGCGGTGTCCATGCCGCGCAGCACGCTGCGCCGGGTCGCCTCGGGCTCCAGCAGCAGCCGGGTCTCGTAGATGGCGACGGCGTCGGCCTGCGTCAGCTCGCGCACGCGTACGCCGACGTAGGGCCGCACCACGACGAGCCCGCTCATCTCCAGGGTCTTGAGCGCCTCGCGGACCGGCGTCTTCGACATCGCCAGCTCCTGGGCGAGCTCCGCCTCGACGAGCGCCTGCCCGGCGGCGAGCCGGCCGCTGAGGATGCCCTCCTTGATGGTCGCGAGGGCGTGCTCCGTCCGGGAGGGCAGAGCGGTCGGGGCGGGAGGCGTCGTCGGCACGTCGTACATCATATATGACGCGCGGGGGTGGTCGGGAAATCGCTGGGTTCCGGCGGCCGGACCTGGAACTCTCGTGGCATGGACCTCGACGACACGGCCGGCCGCGCGCTGCCCGGAACCGCGCCGGACGGCGACCTGCTGGACCACGTGCGGGACTTCCTGCGCGGCTTCGAGCGGCGGCAGGCGGAGCGGGTCGTCGAGCTCCCTGGCGGGTTCGCGGTGCTCAGCCCCCGGTACGCGGCGTCCCACGACCACAACAAGCTGTGCTTCCGGGGTGGGGCCGGTGTCGGGGCGCCCGACGCGCTGCGGCTCGCGGACGACGTCCTCGGCGGGCAAGGGCTGCCCCACCGGCTCGTGGTCGTGGACGGCGACGAGGCCGGCGCGGCCTTCGCGGGGCCGTTCCAGCGGGCGGGGTACACCCACGACGTCGAGCTGATCATGGTCGAGCGCGGCGCCCGTCCCGCGGGCGGCCCGCGGCGGCCGGCCGGCGCTGATCCGGTCGTGGTCGAGCCGGTCACGGCCGACGACCTGGCCGACATGGAGCGGGACGGTTGGCGCGGGGCGCTCCCGGACGCGTCGCCGAAGGCGGTGGAGCAGCTCGTGGGCCGGCGCCGCGCACGGACGCGCGCCGCAGACGGTGTCGTGTTCCTGGCGGTGCGGGACGGCGATGACGTCGTCGCCCGCGCCGACCTCTATCTCGACCCGGCCCGCGGCCTGGCGCAGATCGAGGACGTCCTGACCGACGAGGCCCACCGCAACCGCGGCTACGCCCAGGCGCTGCTTGGCGACGCGACCCGGCGCGCCCGCGAGGCCGGCTGCGCGACCCGGTTCCTGCTCGCGGCGGCGGACGACTGGCCCCAGGTGCTCTACGGCCGCCTCGGGTACACGGTGATCGGGAGCCGGCACCTGTTCTCCCGCACCGGCTGACCGGGATCGGGCGTGTCAGACCCCACCCATAAGATCCCGATATGTACATATTCGATGGGGAAGTGGCTGGCCGGGAGGCCGCCGTCGACGGCGCGCCGGGCCTGGCGGACGCCGTGCGGGACAGCCTCGCGCCGCTGAAGGTGGCGCAGGTCTTCGACCCGGCGGTCGACCACGTGCTGCGGGGCGCCGGACCGGCCGTCCTGGAGCGGCTGCGCGAGCTGCCACGCGGAGCGCAGGTGCTCGCCGATCCGGACGGCTACCACGCGAACGAGCTGACGACGGCCGTCGCCGACCTGCATCCCGGATGGACCCGGCGGACCTCCGACGCCGCACGGCTCGCGATCTACCGGGTCGCGCCGGCCGACGTGCTCGCCCGGTTCGGGCAGGTGCTGCACGCGGCCTCCGCCCGGGCCGCGGAGCACGACGAGCGCACCTGGCTGCTCGTGCTGGCGCACGACGTGGCGCGGGTCAGCAACGTCAAGGACGTGCCGGACGCGGCCGACGCGGCCGACGTGCGGGAGCGGTGGGCCCCGGATCTCCTCGTGGACGTCGCCCGCGCCGGTGGCGCCGGTGCAGGGCCGGCCGTGCGCGCCACCCTGTCGGCACTGCTGTACGTGGACCACCCCTTCCCGGCGCGCGACCGACGCCGGATGCTGGACGGTGACCAGGGTGTCGCCTTCCTCGCCCGGCACACCGACGTGCTCGCCGAGGTCGTCGCCGGGCAGGCGTTCCACGTCCGGACCGACGTCGCGGCCCGGTGCGCACGCAGTCCGCAGGAGCACGCGGGCCTGGTCGCGGCGCTGGCCGTCGACCACGACGGCGGCGTCCGCGCGCAGGCGCTCTCGACCCTGTCCCTGCTCGACACGCCCCGGCAGGTCGACGTGCTGCGGCCTCACCTGCGGACCGTGCCGCCGGACCGGTTGGTGGACGCGCTGGCTCGCCTGGCCGACCTCGACGGCGGCGTCGAGGCGATCGAGGAGATCCTGGCGGGCGGTCCCGCCGGGGGCCCGGCTGAAAGCGCCGCCGGGCCGCTCGGCCCCGAGCGGGAGCGGCTGCTGCGCCAGGTCGTCCACCGCGTGCGCGTGCTGCGTCCGGCGCGCGGGGCCGTCGCCGTGCCCCCGGTGGCGGAGCCCGGTGACGCGGATCTGGCTCAGGAGCTGCGTGCCCTGGCCGCCCCGCGGCCGGGCGCCGAGCAGGACGAGGAGCGTGCCTGGCATGCCGTCGTGGGCCGCCTGGCGCTGGTGCCCGACGTGCGGGCCCTGCGGGACGCGCGCCGCGCCGCAGGCACGGTCGACGCGGACCGGTGGGCCGCCGGGCTGCTGGTCACCCGCACGGATCGCTGGGGCCGGAAGATCGGCGCCGCCCTGACGCCCGCGGACGCCGAACGCTGGTGGCCGCTGTTCGCCGAGCGCCTCGACCTCGCGGACGAGTACCTCGACGGTGGCGACGGCAGGCGGCACCCGGACGAGGAGGCCGTCGACACGAGGACGATGATCCTGACGATCCTCGAGCGCTTCCCCGTGGCCCCGGACCCCCTCGTGCCTCGCCTCACCTCGTTCGCGCTGGGTGCCGACCGGCACCGGCTGGCTGCCCGCCGCGTGCTCGGCGACCACCCGCGTGCCCGGGACGCCGCGCGTGCCGCACTGTCCGACGGCGACGCGAGCACGCGCACGTCCGCCGCGGAGTGGCTCGCCGAGCTGGGCGAGCCGGGTGTGACCGGACCGGAGCCGGGCTGGGAGTTCGGTCCGGGAGTGCTGCCCGCGTCGGTCCGGAACCTGCCCGCCGCCACGCTGTGGTGGCTGGACCGGTTCCGGGAGCAGGCGCTCGACCGGGGCGTCCCTGCGGGCGACGTCGACCGGTGGCTGGGGCTCGCGCGCCCGGTGCTGCGGACGGCGTCCGACCGCGGCGGCCCGGTCGTCGGCCGGCTCGGCAGCCCCCTGCTGCTCCCGCCGGACGTGCCCACGCCCGCCACGGTGTTCGACCCGGACTGGTCTGCGGAGTACCAGCTCATCGTCACGCTCGACCTGGCGGCGATGGCCGTGGGTGCGACCGATCTGGCCCTGCCGCCCGACGGACACCTGCTCCTGTTCGCGAACGTCGAGCTGGAGGACGAGCTCCTGGCGGGTGGCGCGGTGTACGTCCCGGCGGGCACGCCGGTCGAGGAGCGCGAGGCCTCGCCCGCCTACGAGCCCTACGAGTACGACTCGCCCGAGGACCTGGACGAGGCCTTGCGGCGGACCCCCGACCTCCGCCTGGTCCCGGGTGTGTCGCTGCCCTCCTGCCCGCTCGACGCCGAGGCCGAGGCGGAGCACCCGCACGCGGAGACGCTGCAGGAGGTCTGGTCCGCGCAGTCCGACGGGGGCGGCGAGTGGCAGCTCGGCGGCCACGCCTACGACTTCGACGGCTACGGGGACCCGGCTGCCGGCTCGGCGCACCAGGGGCCCGGCGAGGGGTGGTCGCGCCCGGAGGACTGGGTCGTGCTCGCGCAGTGGGTCGGGGTGCCGATGGGGATCCTGTACTGGACCATCACCCGCCAGGACCTCGGCGCGCGGCGCTTCGACCGGGTCGTCGTGCAGATGTACGCGAACCCCTGACCAGGCAATAGATCGAACAGGTGTTCGAGTAGAATGGAGGTATGTCCGGCGCCACGATTCTGCACGCCGACCTCGACGCGTTCTACGCGTCGGTCGAGCAGCTGCTGGACCCTGCCCTGCGCGGCCGGCCGATCGCCGTCGGCGGCGGGCCGCGCGGGGGAGTGGTGCTCGCGGCCTCGTACGAGGCCAAGGCGCACGGGGTGCAGGGCGGCATGCCGGGCTGGCGCGCGGCCCGGCTCTGCCCCGACCTCGTGTTCGTCCGGGGCCACTTCGGGGAGTACCAGCGGCTGGCCGACGCCGTGATGGCCGTCCTGGGCGACATCACGCCGACCGTCGAACGGATCTCGATCGACGAGGCGTTCCTCGACGTGTCGGGCGCGACGCACCTGTTCGGCCCGCCCGCGGCGATCGGGGCGCGGATCCGCGAGCGCGTCCGGGCCGAGGTGGGGCTGCCCATCTCGGTCGGCGCCGCGCGGACCAAGCACCTCGCGAAGATCGCGTCCCAGGTGGCCAAGCCGGACGGCCTGGTCGTCGTCGACCCCGGGGCCGAGCGGACCTTCCTCGACCCGCTGCCCGTCAGCCTGATCTGGGGCGTGGGCCCCGTCAACGAGCAGCGCCTGGCCGACCTCGGCATCCGGACGATCGGCGAGCTGGCGCGCACCCCGTCGTCCGCGGTCGAGCACATCCTGGGGCACGCCGTCGGGCACAAGCTCAGCGCGATGGCGCAGGACGAGGTCCCGCGCAGGGTCGTCACCAGCCGGCGCGCCCGCTCCGTGGGGGCACAGTCGGCGCTCAGCAGGCGCCAGCCCGAGCCTGACGACGTCCGCGAGGTCCTGGCGCACCTGTCCGACCGGGTCTCGCGCCGGCTGCGGGCCAAGGGACGCGCGGGGCGCACCGTGACGGTCGCGGTGCGGTTCGCGGGCATGCGGCGGGCCACCCGGTCCCTCACGCTCCAGGTGCCGGTCGCCGCAACGCTCACCCTCACCGAGGTCGCGGTGCGGCTGGCCTGGTCCGCGATCGACGACGCCGCGCCGTGCGAGATCACGCTGCTCGGCGTCTCCGTCTCGAACATCGCGGACCAGTCGGCGGTCCAGCTCGAGCTCGACCTCCAGCCGCCGGACCCGTGGCGCCCCGGTTCCGCGCCGGGCGTGGCGCGGGGTGCCGTCGACGAGTCGATGGACGCGATCCGCACCCGGTTCGGCGGGGACGCCGTCGGCTACCTGCCCGTTGTGCTGCGCCGCGGCGGCGCCGTGCCCGACGAGTTCCGCGAGCTAGCCGAGCACGACCTGTGAGCCCGGCGCGCCCCGCGCGGGTCACTCGGGGGAGTGCAGCGCCCCCAGGATGCCCTCGCCGTAGCGCTCCAGCTTGGCCTGCCCGACGCCGCTGATCCCGCTCAGCGCGTCCAGGTCGCCCGGCCGCTCGGTCGCCACCGTGCGCAGCGTCGCGTCGTGGAACACCACGTAGGCGGGCACACCCTGCTCCTTCGCGGCGGCCGCCCGCCAGGCGCGCAGCCGCTCGAAGACCTCCTGGTCGGCGTCGGACAGCGCCACGGCCTCCGCCTTGGCGCCCCCGGACCGGGCCGCCCGCCGGGCGCCCGCCGCCGGCGCCGGGTCGCGCCGCATCCGCACCTCGCGGCGCCGGCCCAGCACGTCCCCGCTGTCCTCGGTGAGCAGCAGCGTGCCGTGGTTCGAGTCCACCTCCAGCAGGCCCTGCGCCAGGAGCTGGCGCGCCACGGACCGCCACTCGCCGTCCGACAGGTCCTCGCCCACGCCGAACACGGTGAGCTGGTCGTGCCCCCACTGCGTGATCTTGGGCGTGGCCTTGCCCCGCAGGATGTCCACCACGTGCCCGACGCCGAACCGCTGGTTGCGCTCGCGGTCCAGCCGGAACACCGCGGACAGGAGCTTCTGGGCGGCGACCGTGCCGTCCCAGCCCTCCGGCGGGTTCTGGCAGGTGTCGCACGCGCCGCAGGTGCCCGGGTGCTCCTGGCCGAAGTAGCGCAGCAGCTGCGCACGGCGGCACTCCACGGTCTCACACAGGGCCAGCATCGCGTCGAGGTGGGACGAGAGCCGGCGCCGGTGCGCCAGGTCGCCCTCGGACTCGGCGATCATCTTGCGCTGCTGCACGACGTCGGCCAGCCCGTAGGCGAGCCACGCCGTCGACGGCTGGCCGTCGCGCCCCGCGCGGCCCGTCTCCTGGTAGTAGCCCTCGACGGACTTGGGCAGGTCGAGGTGCGCCACGAACCGCACGTCGGGCTTGTCGATGCCCATGCCGAACGCGATGGTCGCGACCATGACCACGCCGTCCTCCCGCAGGAAGGTGGCCTGGTTGGCCGCGCGCACCTGGGCGGGCAGGCCGGCGTGGTACGGCAGGGCGCGGATGCCCTGCTCGCTCAGCTGCTGCGCGGTCTTCTCGACCGACGCGCGCGACAGGCAGTACACGATCCCGGCGTCGCCCTCGTGCTCCGTGCGCAGCAGGTTCAGCAGCTGCTTGAACGGGCTGTCCTTGGGGGCCACCCGGTAGGTGATGTTGGGCCGGTCGAAGCTCGCCACGAAGTGCCGCGCCTGGACCAGGCCGAGGCGCTCCGCGATCTCCTCCCGGGTGTGCTGGGTGGCGGTAGCGGTCAGCGCGATGCGCGGCACCCCGGGCCAGCGTTCCGCCAGCGCGCCGAGGCGCAGGTAGTCGGGCCGGAAGTCGTGCCCCCACTGGGACACGCAGTGCGCCTCGTCGATGGCGAACAGGGCGATCGTGCCCTGGTCGAGCAGCCGCGCGGTGGACTCGACGCCGAGCCGTTCCGGGGCCAGGTACAGCAGGTCCAGCTCGCCCGAGCGGTAGGCCTGCTCCACCTGGCGGCGCTGGTCGGCGTCCTGCGTGGAGTTGAGGAACCCGGCGCGCACCCCGAGGGCCTCCAGGGCGTCCACCTGGTCCTGCATGAGGGCGATCAGCGGCGAGATGACCACGCCCGTACCCCGCCGCACCAGCGCGGGGATCTGGTAGCACAGCGACTTGCCGCCGCCCGTCGGCATCAGCACCAGGGCGTCGGCGCCCCCGGCCACCGTCTCGATGATGTCCTGCTGGTCACCGCGGAACGAGTCGTAGCCGAACACGTCGCGCAGCACGTCGAGCGGCGTCGGCGCCAGGTCGAGCGCGGAGGCGCTCCCGTCGAGCTCGGGTGAGGCGGTGTCCGGGTGAGTCATGGCGGCCAGTGTGCCAGCCGACACCGACACCCGCGACGCCCGCGCCACCCGGGCGCCCGCGGCCGCTAGCCGGCGAGCTCCCGCAGCGCGGGCAGCGCCCGCTCCAGCATGTCCCCGGTGGCGGTCAGGCTGATCCGGAAGTGCCCCGGGCGGTCGAACACCGTGCCCGGCAGCACGTACACGCCGCGCTCGGCGAGCGCGCCCGCGAACGCCACGGCGTCGCCGCCGGGTGCCACGCTCCACAGGTAGAACGTGCCCTCGGGGACGGTCAGGTCGTACCCGGCCGCGCCCAGCGCGCCCACCATCAGGTCCCGCCGGCGGGCGAGCTCGGGCACGTCGATCGACACCTTCTCCAGCGCCGGCACCGAGTACTGCATCACCGCGTCGGGGAAGCCCCAGCCCAGGCCCATCTGCAGCGGCACCAGGGCGGCGCGCAGCTCGGCGCGCTCGGCCACGGGGATCCGCGGCGACAGCGCGAGGTAGCCCAGCCGCTGGCCCGGCGCGAGGAGGATCTTGCCGTAGCTGTAGTCCACCAGGGTCCACGGGTAGCACGCGGCGGGGCTCGTGAAGCCGATCCCGTCGAACCGGATCCGGCGGTAGGGCTCGTCCGACAGCAGCCAGATGCGTCGGCCCGTACGCGCCGACGCCGCCTCCAGCACCGTGGCGAGCTCGTCCAGCCGGTCCCGGCCGTACACCCGGCCGGTCGGGTTGGCGGGCGAGTTCACGACGACGACGCGCGTGCGCGGCGTGATCGCCCGCGCGACCGCCTCGACGTCCAGGTCGAAGCTGCCCGCCGCCAGCGGCGCCCGGACCGGCACCACGTCGGCGGCCCGGAGCATCGGGGCGTAGAACCAGCCGGGCTCCGGGATCACGACCTCGTCCCCGGCGTCGGCCACCAGCCGGAACGCGACAGCGATGGCGCCGAACGCGCCCTGCGTCATCGCGATGTCCTCCGGCCCGAACGGCAGGCCCAGCTCGGCCGCCAGGCCCGCCGCGACCGTCTCCCGTGCCGGCGCGAGGCTCGTCTTGTAGGCGAACCAGTCCTCGGTCCGCGGCTCCACGTTGGCCCGCAGGGCGTCGACCAGCCCGGGCAGCGGCATCTCGTGCGGGTCGCCGAACGTCAGGTCGACCACACCGGGCTGCCCGTCCAGCGCCCGCAGCGACAGGAAGAACGAGGTGACGGGCTCGATCGCCTCCTGCGCCGCGCGAGCCCTCCGGGACAGGGACATGCCGTGCTCCTCCCGCGAGAATCCGGCGGCCCCCTGTGCTCCTCATGATGCCCCCGAACCGCGGGGCGCGACATCGCGCGGCGGGGTGGTCAGCGCCCCAGCTCGGCCGGCAGCAGCGCGAACGTGCGCTCGTGGGCCGTGCGGGCCTGCCGGGTCATGTACCCGGCCACGGGCCAGGGCGCGGTGACCTCGGTGGTCTCGGTGAGCACGGCGCCGTCGGGGGCGGACGTCGCCCGGGTCACCGTACGCAGCGTGCAGCCCGGTGCGGCGCGCACCGCCGACGTCATGACGTCGTCCGCCGACCGCTCCACGCGGGCCGGGAAGCGCAGGGTGTACCGCAGCGGGCCGAGCCGGGGCCGCTCGACGACCTGCCAGTCCTGCCAGGGGCCGTCGGGGCCCGTGCCGCTCGCGACGATCTCGGCGGACACCAGGTAGGGGTGCAGGCCGCGGTGCCGCGTGAGGTCGGTCAGGAAGTCGATCGCCGCGCGCGGGGCGACCGGGACGGAGGTGGTGAGCTCGAAGCTGCGGGTCGTCACGCGAGAAGTGTGGCGTACCCGGTCGTCGGGTCAGGCGCGGCGCAGGTCGTCGTACGTGGCCAGGGGGACCACCCCGGCCGCGGCCTCCGCGATGTGGGGGTCCCCGGCCACCAGGACGTCGGCCTGCAGGGTGGCCACCGCGAGGTACTCGGCCTGGGCGGTGTCGTCCCAGCCGAGCTGCCGCGCGACCTTCCACGCGGTCGCGCGTGAGACCCGGTCGCCGAGCAGCCGGATCTTGAGCGTGGCGAGCCGGTCGAGCAGCCGCCGCGCCGCCAGGTCGTCCAGGAGGCCGGCGGCCGCGTCGTGGTAGAGCATCGACATGGCGTGGCTGCGCAGCACCACCGGCGCGACCAGCGGCACGTGCGCCCCGGCGCCGGGGTCCTCGCGCACCAGCCGCAGCGCGGTGACCGCGTCGATCGCGAACCGGGTCGGCGTCGTCCGCGTCTTTCGCGCCGTGCCCGGGCTGTTCGTGGGTCCGTCCGTCGGTCCGTCCATGGGTCAAGGGAACACCCGACCACTGACACTCGCCGTCACGGATCGCCGCCCTGGCCGGTCGAAGGAGCGACAGGTGTGGACGACGAGAGGGCGAGACATGACGACCGAGACCCTGCCGCGAGCGGTCGAGATCCAGCCGGGGACGGTGGAGCCCGGGTCGGTGCGGGTGCGCGCCTACAGCGCGGGCGTGCTCGTGGCCGACGCCGACCCGCCGCTGCTGGTCTGGGAGCACCGCTTCTACCCGCAGTACTTCTTCGCGCCCGACGAGCTGTGGGCCGGCCTGCGCCCGGCGGGTCCGGGGCCGAGGTCGCGGAGCCTCGGCGTCAGCGAGCTGTTCGACGTCGTCGTGGGCGACACGGTGCTGGCGGGCGCCGCCCGGCGCTACCCGGAGGCGCCGGTCGAGGAGCTGCGCGACGCGGTGACGCTCGACTGGGCGGCCCTGGACACCTGGCTCGCCGAGGAGGAGGTGGTCCACACGCACGCGCGCGACCCCTACGTGCGGGTCGACGCGATGCCGTCCGCCCGGCACGTGCGCGTCGTGGTGGCCGGCGAGGTGGTCGCGGAGTCGCGCCGGCCCGTCGTCCTGGTCCAGACCGGGCAGCCGCCCAGGTACTACCTGCCGCGGGTCGACGTGCGGATGGACCTGCTGCGGCCCACCGAGACCGTGAGCTACTGCGCCTACAAGGGCACTGCCGCGTACTGGAGCGTCGACGCCGGCGGCAAGGTGCTGCGCGACGTCGTCTGGGGCTACGACACCCCGCTGCGGGAGGGGCTGCGGATCGCCGGGATGGTCTGCTTCTGGCCGGAGAAGAACGCGGACCTGGAGGTCTACGTCGACGGAGACCCGGCGGGTCGGGTCCCGCCACGCTGACTCCGGCCGCCGAGAGGGCGATGCTGGTGGGACGACACGAGAGGAACCACCATGCGAGCCATCACCGTCCAGGACCAGGAGGCGGGCATCGGCGGCCTTGCCCTGACCGACATGCCCTACCCGCGCGCCGCGGAGAACGACGTCATCGTGCGTGTGCACGCCGCCGGGTTCACGCCGGGGGAGCTCGACTGGCCCGGCACCTGGGTCGACAAGGCCGGGCACGACCGGAGACCGACCATCCCCGGGCACGAGCTGTCCGGCGTGGTGGCCGAGCTGGGCTACGGGACCACGGGCCTGACCGTGGGGCAGCGCGTGTTCGGGCTGACGGACTGGAGCCGTGACGGGTCGCTGGCCGAGTTCACCGCGGTCGAGGCGCGCAACCTCGCGCCGCTGGCGGCCGACCTGGACCACACCGTGGCCGCCGCCCTGCCCATCTCCGGCCTGACGGCCTGGCAGGGGCTGTTCGACCACGGCCGCCTGACGACGGGGCAGACGGTCCTGGTGCACGGGGCGGCGGGCGGCGTCGGTTCGATCGCGGTCCAGCTCGCCCGCGCGGCGGGCGCCCGCGTGATCGGCACCGGCCGCGCCGCGGACCGCGACGTCGCGCTCGACCTGGGTGCCCACGCCTTCCTCGACCTGGACGCCGGCGACCTGGGGGGCGGCGGCGCGGGGGCCGGCGAGGTGTCCGGCGGCGTCGACGTCGTGTTCGACGTCATCGGCGGCGACGTGCTCGACCGGTCGACCGAGCTCGTGCGGCCGGGCGGCACCGTCGTCACCATCGCCGAGCCGCCCCGCGTGCACCCGGCGGACGGGCGCGCGATCTTCTTCGTCGTCGAACCCGACCGGGCCCGGCTCGCCGACCTGGCCGAACGGGTGCGGTCCGGCCGGCTGCGCCCCGTCGTCGGGGCCGTGCGGCCGCTGGCGGAGACGGCCGACGCGTTCGCCCGGCGGCTCCGCGCGCCGGGCAAGACGATCATCGAGGTCGTGGCGGGGGAGTGACCTCGTCCATCGCCTGGTCGCCCAGCACGATCGCCAGCGCCAGCCGTTCGGCGTCCTGCGACCCGGGCTCGCAGGTGTAGACCATGATCCGCAGGTCGTCACCGGCCACCACGAGGGTGTCGCAGTCGGTCCGGATCCGCCCCACCTCGGGGTGGTCCACCACCTTCAGCCGCGCCGGTGACTCCTGCGGGCTCAGGTCGATCGCCTCCCACAGCCGCGTGAACTCGGCGCTCCCCTCCCGCAGGTCCGCCACGAGCCGCCTGACGTGCGGGTCCGCCGGGTAGCGGCTCGCCGTCAGCCGCAGGTCGGCGACCAGGCCCGCCACCAGCTCGGCCTCCTCCTGGTCGGTGTGCACCACCCGGGAGGAGGGCCCGAGCAGGTGCCGCCAGACGGCGTTGCGCTCCAGCCCGCGCCACGCCGTGGTCCGGCCCATCAGGGCGTCGTAGGCGGCGTTCGCCGTCACGAGGTTCCACATCGCGTCGTAGACCACCGCGGGGTGCCCGTCGAACCGGTCGAGCAGCCGCTGCACGCTCGCCGGGATGCGGCCGGAGACCATGCCGCGCCCCGGCGCCGTCAGCCCCGCGAGGCGGAACAGCAGCTCCCGCTCGGGATCGCTCAGCCGCAGCCCCCGCGCGATCGCCTCCACCACCTGGTCCGACGGCGCCGTGGCCCGCCCCTGCTCCAGGCGCGTGAGGTAGTCGACGGAGATGCCGGCGAGCTGGGCCAGCTCCTCGCGCCGCAGCCCCGTGGCGCGGCGCCGGGCGCCGACGGGTACCCCCACCGAGGCGGGGGAGACCCGGTCGCGCCAGTGTCGTATCGCCGGTCCGAGCTCCATGACCCCAGTCTGCGCCCCGCCCGCGGGGCCTGTGGTGGCCCTGCCAGTCCTACGACAGGGCGACGACTGCCTCCGGCCGCCAGGGCGTCCCACGATGGCCGCATGACGACCTCAGACACCGGAACCGTGCTCATCACCGGACCGACCGGCGGCCTCGGCCGCTCCGCCGTCCTGGCCATGGCGCGCCGCAGCCCCGAACAACGGCCCGACCTGCTCCTGGTCGGACGCCCCGGAGCCCGCCTGGACGCGATCACCGCCGAGGCCAGGGCGGCGGGCGCCACCGCCCACGCCGTCGGCGCCGACCTGGGCAGCCTCACCGACGTCCGCGCGGCCGCGAAAGAGGCCCGCCGCCTGCTGGACGACGGCGCCGTCCGGCCCCTGCGCGCGATCATCGGCAACGCCGGGGTGTCCGTGGCCGACACCCACGCGACCTCCGCCGACGGGCACGAGCTCACCTTCGCGATCAACCACCTCGCGCACGCCCAGCTCGTGCGCGACCTGGCCGGGGCGCTCGCGGCGCCGGCCCGGATCGTGCTGCTCGGCTCCAACACCTACTACCTGAACACCCCGCGCCGCCTGCTCGGCGTGCCTGAGGCCGTCTGGCGTGACCCGCTGGACCTCGCCCGGCCGACGCCGGCCGGGTCGCCGTCCGGCACCCGCGACGCCGGGACCGCCTACTCGAACTCGAAGCTCGCGGTCCTCTACTACGCGCACGAGCTGCAGCGCAGGCTGCCCGACGGCGTCGCCGTGTCGGTCTTCGAGCCGGGCTTCATGCCGGGCAGCGGCCTGTCCCGGGAGCACGGTCCCGCGATGCAGCGCATCGGCCGCGCGGTAGGCCGGATCCCCGGCGTCTCGACACCGGAGCGGTCGGGCCCGCTGCTCGCGGCCATGGCGCTGGAGGACCGCTGGGCGTACCTGCGCGACGGCGCGTTCGTGGTCAAGACCGCGGAGCGCGAGGTGGAACCGTTCGCGCACGACCGGGAGCGTGAGGCGCGCCTCTGGGCGGTCACGGAGCAGCTCCTGGGCTGACGCGAAGCGCCTGGTCTGGCCGGTCGGCGGGCCTGACCAGGGCCGCCGTCGGCGGGCTCCGGGCGCCGTCCCGGCGGTCGGTCCCGAGAGCGGCCCAGGTCACACGCTTTTCGATTCGGACCCGACCCGTTCTGCGTGCTATGTTTTTCCACGCACCGGGAAGGCGGAAACGCCGAGAACGGGTCACCTGTCCGGGTGGCGGAATGGCAGACGCGCTAGCTTGAGGTGCTAGTGCCCTTTATCGGGCGTGGGGGTTCAAGTCCCCCTCCGGACACTCTTATCCCCGCTGTGACCAGCGGGTTTACCGAGCAGATGAACGCCGAGTGCCTCGTAGAGGTCTCGGCGTTTTTTGTCTGTCACGGGGGCTCAGCACCTGGAGCGCTACACCGACGATCGCCAGGTCCTCGGTCGGCCGCTCGACGTCGAGCGACGATGCGATGGCGGCGTACTTGTGGCCGCGACATGCTCTGGCCTGCGGGTCTGTGTGCGCGTCGTTGTTCGACGGTGTAGTCGCGACTCGCCGTGCCGTGGACAGCAGCATGGAAGACACGCCCGGTATCGCCGGCGTCACCGACTTCATAAGGGCGGATCAGGAGTTTCGTGGTCGGCCGGACGTCGTCAGTCATGTTCGGAAACTGTCGCGCCTCTGACCAGTGAGCTGCTGGCGCGACGAGGACGCGCTTGCGCACTCGCACGGCGACTGCCTGGTCGGCGCGGAGGCGCGCTCCTGTCATGCTCGGGCTGTAGTGCTGTCGGCGCTGGCCAGCCGGGCGGAGAGCCCCGCGACCGCGAGGCATGCCACGACGGGGACGGTCAGGGGCCAGCCCGCGACGTCGGCGTCCCAGCGTCCGCCGCCCAGGATGCCGACGATCCCGGCCAGGACCGTCACGCCGAGTGCGCCGCCGAGCTGGTTGGTGACGAACAGGATCGTGGTGCCGGGCGCGATGCGTTCGGGCGGCAGGGCGCGGTAGATGGACGAGACGGTCGGGCTGCCGACCGAGCCGATCCCCAGCCCCACGACCAAGCCGAGCACGGCGTACAGGGCGATCCGGGCGGCGCCGTCGAGCAGCCCGGCCAAGAGGTAGCCAGCGAAGCTGGCGGCGGCCACGCCGGCCCCGACTCGTACGAGCAGACCGGTGCTGACCGAGTCCGAGAGCCGGCCCGTGACCGGCATGGCGATCAGGGTGCCGAGGCCATACGGTGCCACCAGCAGGCCGGCAACCGCAGGCGAGAGGCCGCCGACCGACTGAAAGAGCTGGGGCAGTCCGAAGAACGCCGGATACACGGCCGCACCGAGCAGGGCCATCACACCCACTGCGGCACCGTAGCCCCGTGCGGAGAACGTGCCGAGGTCGACGACTGCCGTCGTGCCCCGGTGCCGGGCCCACCGCACGAACGCGAGCAGGGCGAGGGCGCCGACCACTGTGAGGGCGATCGCGAACGGGTCGACGCCCGCCGGCGCGGCTGCGCGCGAGAACCCGGCGAGCAGTGCCGTGGTCGCGGCCGAGAGCAGCAGGAGCCCGATGAGATCGAGGGCGGCCGGGGCGCGGTCGTCGTCCCGCACCACGAGGAGCGACACGACCCACAGGAACGCCGAGGCCACCGCGATCGCACCGAACACCCAGCGCCAGGGGATAAACCACCAGGTCAGGACTGGTTTGCACAGTTCAACACATGAACCTGTCCTTGTGCTTGAGCACTCGACCGCGGCTGCGCGGCGAGTCTGCATTCCGTGGAGGACCGATCGTGACACCTGACGAGGGCTGGAGTGCGGCTGACTACGCTGTCGTTAATGTCGAGGGCAACAGGGCACAACCGCCCCACCTGATCGAGCCCGTGCTCGCCCTGGTCCGTCATGGCAGCATCGACTGGCGCGGACGTGGTTGGTTCGGCCGCCGGAACCGATCACCTGGCGGGCGCGCAGAGTCCACGGCATTAGCAACGACGACGTCTCACACGCCCCCAGAGATCGGTCGTCCCTTGGCGTCACGCTGGACCCAGCGGCGAGGGAACTCCTGGGGCAAATTGAGGTCACGGAAGTGATCAGCTGGCCCATCTAAAGCTCGAGGAGTTGGGCGACAACCAGCCCGGTGACGGATGGCTCAGGCTTCGTCGATCCACCGGAGCCACGCCTGCGGTGTCGATGTTTGCCGAAGTAGCGGCAGGCGGATGTTGTCATTGGGATTGCTCAGGCTATCCAGGATCACTTCACGTGCGCGAGCCTGCTCGTCAGGGGTTGGGCCGAGCGGCAGGAGCGCGTTGATGTACTCCCTCAGCTGCGGATCGAACCAGTGCTGTCCGGGCGCGGCATAGTTGGCTTCTGCGGACCGCAGTCGTTCTCGAGCAACTTCACGGTCTCGACGCGTCGGCTTCAGCCGCGGCAACACGGTTGCTGCCTCGACAATTGTGCTTGCGTCGGAATCCTGAATCGAACGCAGAACTATTTCTCGCGCTCGGGTCAATTCGGCATGAGTCGGGCGGAGCGACAAGAGCGCTCTGGTGTTGGACGTCAGGTTCTCATCGAGACGTTCGAGCAGGACTTCCCGCGTATGCGTACGCTCATCCTCAGTCGGATCGAGGCTTGCGAGCCATTCTGCAACGTCGTCGGTGTACGCATGGTCTCCAGTTTCCAAGATATGCAATACCTGCCGACGAGCTCGTGCGGTGTCCGTAGTGCTGGGTCCTAGCAGAGTGAAGGCATCGAACATCTCATCGTCAACGTCATACTGATTGCCAATAGCGATCAGCATGATCTCGATAGCGCTTCGCCTGTCGGAAACGGTCGCGTCCAGGGAAACGAGGGCTTTGACTACTTCCCGCACCTTCCACGCTCGGGTGTTCTCCGCGAGCTGGCGAATCAGGATGGAGCGCGCTCGTTCCTTCTGCTGACCCGTGGGGTTGATGCGAGCGAGCGATCGGGCCTGCCACGCGGAGTGTTCCGTGACATGTTCGTTCGTCTGGTCCATCTTCGACAGAAGGACCTCTGCGACTACGTCACGTTGCGCTCGTGAGGGGTCGATTTGATGGAACGCTTCGGCGAGGTCCCGTTCCATGCCGCCCCAGTACTGAACTGCGGAGATGAAAGCGTTGCGCACGTGTTCGAGCTCGCCCTCTGGCCGCTCGAGGAGCTGCATGCCTCGGACGATGTAGAGCCCATAGTCCACGCCCCCGAGATCTTCTCGCAGTCGATCGGCGACGCGGGCACGTTCAACTTCGCTCTGGGCGAGGAGTGTCAAACCCTCGGGTGCTAGGTGAATGAACATTGCCAGGTCGTTGCCGTGGAGGGCGTCGTTTCCGTTGGGCAGGCCGACAAGAATGTCCAGGAGCGCTGGTCGGTCAACCTCGTTGATGTGCCCCATGCCCACGCTCCCGACCAGGAGCTCAAACCTGCCACCGTCGGCGGCAGTTTCCAGCCTGTCCATGAGGGCACTTCGCAACGTCAACCGGTCGGCGTCGGTGTGTGCTAGCCCGGGGAGGTCCTGGCCGTCGAAGTGCACATACTTTTCCCAGTCGCTTTCACGGAAGCGCTTTTCGCGTGTGCGAGCTGCCATCCGGTCCACGACTTGCCTGATTACCTCGGTGTTTGAGGCGTGCCAATGCGCTGTACGTGCCATTCTGTCCGGCCATACAACCGCGTTTCGGATGCGGCACGCCTGAAGGATCGCCTGATGGTCTTGGCGCCATTCGGCCGGGTCGGATTCCTCTGCCACAGCGAGGAGGAAGCCGTCCAGCTCATGTCCGGCACGTGCCACTGTGCCGTCGGTTGCTGACAGCGGTGTGCGAACAGCGGTGAGGATTCGTTCAAAGAGCTCTCCACGGTGTGCACGATTGTGGGCAGCCACAGCAGCTGGTGCCGCTGTCTGCCAGTCAGGGTCGAACCATAGGTGGGGAAGCAGTGTCCGAAACGCGTGATCGGCATCGAGCGCTGAGACGTGCAGGGCAACGAAGTGCTCAAGCAGTGTCCGGTGGACGAATCGGCGGACTGTGCGTCCAACTGGCCCACCCGAGTTGGTCCTTGGTGCGATTTCCTCCAGTGCGACGGCGTCAACGGGAGCAGGCTCATTCGGTGTGGTGAAGGTGTCAGCCCAGTTACCCAGCCCGGTATAGGTGTCGTCGGAGGAGCCGACCGCGTGCCATGCCCACTGGCCGAGGATTCGTACGCGCTCTTCGTGGCGTAGCGGCTCGTTCATGCCGAGGTTTTTGTCGTAGCGCTTGAGGAGTTGGCTGGCAAGGGCGTCGTAGAGGCGGTGGCGCCTGGTTGGCAACCCTCTTTCCGGGTCATGCTCGGTGAGCAGGCAATAGATCGTGAGCATCAGCGGGGAGCCTGCCGGGCCTGCCAGCTCGGGACGAGCGTGGATCTGCGTGAGGAGCGTGGTCGCAAGGTCCTGGTCGAACTCGAACCAGGAACGCACGAATGCGTTGACTTCGCTCGGGTAGGACAGGTCTTGAAGATCTGCGATCCCAAGTCCACGGCTGCTGGGGAGCGTCGAGGCGGTCCGTTCCCACGCCGCAGGTCGGCTAGTCACAACGACTCGCCAGGCAGGAAGAAGCGACGTCAGCTCGTGTAGTCGGTTCGCCTGCCCTTGGTGATTCGCGGCTTCGTCGAGCGAATCGACGATCAGCAGTACTCGGGTAGCCGGATCCAGGAGGAACTGCTTGACCGCCGCGTCGCCGGCTGTGACGCTATGGCCAGAGCCAGCGGCGAACGACGCATCTACGAGCGACTCGCGAACCCCTCCACCGGAGCCGCTCCACTGGTCCCAGGTCACAAAGACCGGGACTTCGATGTCACTGAGCACTGCTCCGCTGGCCAGGCTGTCGAGGGCACGGTCCGCGGCCTCCCGGGCGTATGAACGGCTAAGCCAGGTCTTGCCTGATCCAGGCCCACCGAGCACGACAAGCATCTCGTGCCTCTGCAGCGCATCTTCGTCGGAGAGGGTTCTACCCTGTCCGCTGGCGCCACTGGTGGCGGGCGGTCGCAGATGCACACGACGTGGCATGGTGATCTGAGTCTGAAACCCCCAGACCGGTCGGTCCCAGTCTGCTAGTCGCGTGGTCAGGTAGTTGATCACCTGGTTCTTGGTCGGGGCACCGACCTGCTGCAGCCTGCCGACCTGGGTGATGAGCTCGTCAACTCTGACCCCGAGGGACGCGAGACCTGGTACCGCTGGCTCTGCCGTCTGCAATTCCGCGATGAGGGTGTCGTAGACCACGCGGATCGCTCGCTCAGCGATTGCGTACCGATTATCTGGTCCCCAGCGCTTGATCTGTCCGCCCCACGCGGGGTCATTATGGGCTGCTTGAATCACGCGATCCGAAGCTACTTCGGAGTCGTAGTTGGCATCGGCCAAGGTGGTTGGCGTCGCGTTGAGATCGCCCAGGGTCTGCTTCGCCAGTGCCAGGCCCGCTTCCAGATCCTCTTGAAGGCCCTCGCGGGTCGCCCACCTACGAACCTGGTCCACGACCTTCTCGTCTATCCCCATCTGCGCCGGTGGTGCGGAAAATGCACTCCGAAGCACTGCAGCGCTAACAGTTCCGGAAAGAGGCAGAGCCTGGTCCAGCGCAGCGATCGCGATGGCAACCAGGGAGTCCACGGCCCTCTGGCGACCGTTCAACGGCGTCGACATGCTGAGCATCCTCTCAGGACCAGCCGTCGGCGCCACGGGGCCAGCCAGGGAGTCCGCGCTGGCCGCCATAATTGCCATCGGATGGGAATCCCGTATACAGGTGCGGGCCTTCTGTGCTTGAAGCCTTGGATTGCTCGAAGATGAACGCGGGCACAGATTTCGGCCCCGGGGCAGTCTCGGCCTGCTCCGCCGGCGCTGGGCGACGTGGTTGCCGGAGTTTGGGTGTTGTGGGTCCAACGGGCATTGGCTCCGGTGGCGACGTAGGAACAGGACACGACTGCCCCGTGGTGCAGGCCGGTGCAGGAGGTGTCGCCGATGACCCGGTCCTTGCGCTCCAGGGTGCGTCGATCGAGGAACCGTCGAGCGCTTCATGGTTGGATGCAGAGAGCCGAGCGCTATCGTCGCCCCAGCAGGTTTTGTTTAACCCGGCCCGAGACGCACCGCGCCCGAGTGCCCAGCCCTACGAAGCCGGTGCTTTCGTCGCCCACTGGGATACGAACGAATGCGCGCATAGTGTGGCGGCCGGGACCGCGGTGACGACGAGCAGGTTGGCTCGGTGAAACCGGTCGTTGCGACCAGCGTTGATCGGGACGCGGGCGATGCTTCGGACTGGCGGCCGCTCCCACATCGGCCGGCAACGAGTCGCGCATACAGATTCGACATCGCCGCCGATGAGAGCCCAGTGCCACCTCGCCAGGTTCACCCTGGCAACGCCCAGGATCACCCTCATCGAGGGTCACACCGAGTCCTTGGACAGTTCCCTACGTTGTGACGACAGATCAGCGCGCTCCGTGCCCTGGGCGAGGGGAGATCTGATGCGTAGGCGTCTTCGCGAGTCCCTGGTTCTTGGTGCCGGGTTCGCAATGGTTGCCCTCGGCCTGCCTCTGGCGGCACTTGCCGCCGAGTCGGCCGAAACGACCGTCAGTATCTGCGCTACCGCGCAGATACTGACGGACGACCGACGCCCCCAGGAAGCTAAGGCGCTCATCGAAGAGCGTCGCAGCGTCCAGGATGCGAACCAACCTCCAGGTGAGACAACGCAGGCAATTCCCGCATGCCCGGAGGAGTTTGTCGCCGCTCAATCTGCCATCGCCGCGGCAATTGCTCTCGCAGACGATGCCTCGGCCCTCCGGCCGCAGCCGGAGGGTGACGCTGGCGATGGTGTTGTCGAATCGTGGGCGGCCGCGCTTGAGCGGGCTGAGGAAGCTCTCGCCGTCGACGAGCGAAATGGTGCCGCTCTGGCTGTGGTCGAAGAAGCTCATGCGAACATGCCCGCGCATCGGGCGGCACGCTCCTGGGATGTCTTTGTCGCAACCGTGCGCCCATTGGGCCCGCTGCTACTCGCTCTGGCGATCGGGATCGCGGGACTCGGACTGCTTTCGCGCACGCTGACTCCGATCCAGCTCAACTGGCCGATCCTGAGGCGCTGGGAGCGGGGGATCGTCAGCTGGGCCGGGTTGCTAAGCATTTTTGCGGGAGGCCTGTTGTTGATCTGGGGCCCGGTCTCGACAACTGACCCACGGGGGTTGCCTGATGGATGGTTCGACGTGGGCTTTCTCGATTTCTGGCGTTGGGCGATCGTGCTCATGGCCTCTCTGACATTGGGGACCGCAACTGCGTCGCTGCGGCGTGGCTCGGCGAGTACTCGTCGCGGCTATGACCGTCGCAAACTCGCCTTTGGGTGGCTCGTGCCGACATGGGTTCTCTCGATCACCGCCATCCTCGCAGCGTCCCTGAGCCTGCAGTCGACGAGCTTCAGGTCGGCCGCGCTGCCGGGTGCGGCAGGCGCTGCACTGGGGGTCTATGGCGTAGCGACGTGGCTCGCTACGCGCTTGCGGCTCTCCGTCGAGGTGAAAGGGGCAGTCGAGGTGAAGGGCGCATCCGAACAGAGTTCGAAATCAGAAGACACGGGGCACGGCGCGGCGCATCTCATCGCCATGCTTGGCGAACTAGGCGCGAAACGCCCCCGGGGTATTGAGATTCCTACCGGGTCCGACGTGCAGGCGCTTCGGGGCGAGGCGCTCGGCGATCTGCCGCAGCAGGCACTCGCCCAGGTTGTAGTGCGCCTGCTGCAGGGCCTCCTGGGTACGAGGCCGTGGCGCGTCGTTGTTGAGGACCACGGCGACGAGCGTCTTGCCGTCGTCATCACGCGTAATGGCCGTTCTGCGGGGAGTGCCCTGGTGGAGCGGCAATCCTTGTTGGCCAAAGCGATGCCCGGCCGCCCACTCGACCTGTACCGGGCTGCTGCAGCAACGATCATGACCACGCTCGCTGCCCACCACCAGGGATTCGATGGCTTGTGCGGTGCCACCGACCCGATGGCACTTGCCCGCTACTACGTCGCTACGAGCGACCGCCGGCCCTTGTCGGACAGTCTCGGTTTGCTTCGCAGCGCGGTCGAGGCAGATCCGGGGAACTGGCTCGCCCAAGTTGCCCTTGCTTACGCGCGCTGGCGGGGTAAGGACGACACCAACTCCCTTGAGGAATACTTCAAGTGGCTCGACGACTTCGTGATCAATCGCTCGGATGGAGTCAAGGGCTTCTTGCCACTGCGTGTGCGCGCCCTGCACACCCGAGCTGTCGTGGCGGTCAATCTGTCGCATAAGACGGCTGTCGTGCGGCAATGGCCGAAGAGGCCCGCTCCTGGTCACAACCAAGCCCAAATGACGGAAAATGCCTCTCGTTCGACCGAGGACATTGCATGCGACGCGATCATCGACTTGTGGAAGGGGCTAGCCTGGCTCGCGAAGGACCACCAGAATATTGCTCTGGTTAACGGGCTCGTCGAGGCGTCCATCGGGCAGTACTTGCGCGCCCAGGACTGCTTGGCGAAAGGCGCGTCGAACGATAAGCGAAGTCAAGAACTCAAGCGCTACTGGGCCAAGGCGGTTACCGGGCAGGTTCGCACGAGTGACCCGCCGAACGAGTGTACAAACCCCAGGACCCCATTGGGGGAGTACAACTTCGCCTGCTACCTGGCCGACCTGCTGAATAAAGAGAACCAGAGCGACGTCGGAGCCGGCACGACGCGAGTCCAGGCTCCCACGACAAGTGTTGGCGTGGAGCGGACGATTCAAGAGACGGAGACAAGGAGGGCAAGAGAAGACCACATCCTGCAACTACTCCGCAGGAACATAGATGATCCGAACATGCGCGATGCGATGTACGAGGACCCCACACTCACCAGCTTTGTGAACACCGAGATGTTTCGCTCAGAGCTGGCCCCGCTTCCTCTCGGCGACCTGACTGCGATGGACAGTTTCGCTCCGTACAAAGAACGCATGATCGCGGTGGGCCTCACTCGGCCAGAAAGGGTGGCCACGCGACAGGTTACTTTCCTAGCAGCGGAGTTGCGCCTCGATGTTACGGAGGCGACAAGATTGCGCCGCATTGCACGCACTGTCGTTTCTGTGCCGATCTCGGTCGCACGATTCGACATCGCGCAGGTCCTCCTGGGTTGCGGCGTCGAGGAATTCCATGTCGCGCTCCTCGATGAGGTGAAGGATGGCATCAGGAAGTGCGTAAATCGCTTGCGTTTGACCGACGAAGAGCGCGAAGCAGTGCGCGATTCGCTGAAGCCATACGTGGTCTGGCCCGCCGGCCCCGCCGCTCACCGATCACAGGCTCTGCATCGGGCGACATCGCGGCTGTGGGCATACTGGTCTCGCTGATCCTTAGCCCCAGGTCCGCATCGCGCCAGCTTCGTCTCCACGATCGATGCTGGCTCCCGACGCCGCGGACCCCGAAGCGGCCAGCTCGCGGGTCGTCGCTCAGCGGTGACGGCCGGAGGTACGGGGGCGACGAGCTGGCGACGGTCCGCATCTTCCTGTGCTCCGCGTGAGGGAATGCCCCTGCCCGGGGGCACGCGCTGTACTCGGTTCGGTGCCGGTGGTGAACGGTTCACTCCGAGTACGCACGGTGTGTGCGTACACGGGCTGTCGGCTGATCCGGACGAGGGAGGTTGTCCCCACGGGCGGGTCGCCGAGATCACGGAGCTCCGGGTACCCGCACGCGGTACCGACTCGGACGGGTCGATCCTGGTCAACCCGGGCGGCCCGGGGTTCGACGGAACCTTGCTTGCGCGGCAGTTCATGTGGCAGCGAGAACGCTGAGTCGAGGAACAGAAGATGGCCCTGCTGGCCGGGGAGCGGGCAGAGCCCTGATTTCCAGCACGGCGAGATCAGGGTGAACGCACTGGCGGTCAGGGCTGGGTCGTGTCTTCGCAGCTCATACCGCCCTCGCGAGCAGGTATGGGCGTGACGATACCTGCCAAGTCCCCCTCCGGACACTCTTATCCCCGCTGTGACCAGCGGATTCATGGAGATGTGGACTTCGGCGCAGTGATGTCGAACTCCGGACGGACGCCGAGCACCTCGTAGAGGTCTCGGCGTTTTTCGTCTGTCACGCGGCTCAGCACCTGGAGCGCTCCACCGCCGATCGCCAGGTCGTCGGTCAGTTGCTCGACGTCGATCGACTCGGCTCGTCGAAGTGGTCCTGGAGGGCCTTGAGCTCCGCCTCCTTCGTGACGAGCGCAGTGGTGATCGCCACTGAGGTGAGGCCGCCCCATGGAGTTTCTCCGAGCAGGTTGATGACGCGCCGGGCCGAGCGTCGTCGATGCTATGGCGGTGCCCAACCAGGTTCACGTGGGAAGCACTGCGGACTCCTCCCGCGACCTGGCGTTACAACGGTGCGTCAGCCGGCGCGGGTGGGTGCGGCGCAGCGCTGAGCGCGGGCCGTTTCAGCTTCCACAGCGTTGGGGCTCCGGGCAGGAGCTCGTCAATCGTCTTGGTGATCTCGAAGCCGTGCTGCCGCAAGGACTGCACTTCATCCGGGGTGGAGGCGAGGGCTGACACGGTCGCGCCGTCCAGGTCTGCTTCGGAAAGGCCGTCGCGCATGAGGGCATCCTCGATGCCGATGTTCTGGTGGTCGGGATGGGCTGTGAGGGTGCTCAGGAGCCAACCGGTTTCACCTTCGAGCACGGGGCGTAGCGCAGTGTGCACGGCGACGAGGTGGGGCCAGGCGTCTCCCATGCGGCGATGGAGTTTTCCGGTGACGCGGGCCAGGCGCGGGTCGATCGGGTTGTAGGTCTCGTGCGCGATGACGTTCTCCCAGAGGGCCACTCCGATGATCCTCCCGTCCTGCACTGCCACACGGGCGGCCTGCGCGGGGGTGATCAGTCGCAGTGCTTCGCGGAAATGGATCAGGGTGGGCAAGGCGCGTCGCTTCGCGTCCGGGACCATGTAGATGCTGAGTGGATCGTCGGCAAGCACGTCAGCAACGAGGCGAGCGGCTTCCTTGCTTTGCCGCGGTCGAAAGTCGGTGATTCTCACGGCCCGGAGCGTACCGACAGGGTGAGCAGCGCCAGCCGGGACTCATCCACCCGTAGCGATGCAGCGCGGCGTCGGCGCAACGACCGCAGGTCCGACATCAGCAGATGATCCTGGGTGTTCGGCAGATGGTCAGGTCGGCGTCCCGGGCGCGGCCGCGCCGTAGAGCCGGCTCATGCGCTCCGCGACGGGCAGGGTGAGCAGAGCAACTGTGCCCGCCAGCTCGTCGTCGGTGCGTCGAAGCCGGTCGGCCCCGACGTCGATGTACCAGTCGGACATGGCCTGCACGACAGGTGCCGGCCCATCCGGTAGCAGGAGGTAGAGCGGGTCGTCGTCGTGCACGAGGTCATGCAGCCAGACGCTGCTCGCCGTCACGAGATGGTGGTTCGCGACCGAGTGATCGGGCCAGGCGGCCAAGGCCGCGCCGACGTCGCCGGACAGAGCGGCGAACGTTGCGAAGGCGTCAGTGATGCTGTGATGCGGATCTGGTGTGGTGATCAGGTCCGCCCACCAGGCGGCAACAAACTCTGTGATCACCTCCGGTTGCGGCGCAGGCCAACCGCGCCAGTCACAGCGTGTCAGGCAGTGTTGATCCGCCCAATACGTGTGGACCGTCCCGTCTGCCATGCCACGCGCGACCTGGGGCAGGATTCGACGGACCAACGCCTCGTGGTCCGCGAGGATGCTTGGTGCCTCGTACGCCAGCAAACGGAGCGTGGCCCGGTCGATCTGCGCACCGGACACTTTCAGCTCCGGCACGCCGTCGTCGCCGTAGCAGTGCGTACATGGGTTGTCCGCAGCGCAGATGAAGGCGCCGAACACGCGGTCGACGTCATCCAGCGCTCTCTGAAGACGCGGTGTCATGCCGCGAATCCTGCCAGGTGCTTACGGCAAGCCCTCGCCTCGGAGGAGACTGATGGACGAACAGGTGACTCGGATGCGTAGACCTGAATGTCGTCGGTGGATCGCGTGCTTCTGTCCAGGGCGGGCCGGCTTGGCAGGCTCCGGGCCGTGGTTCCGCGTGCGCGAAACTAGGGTTGGTGGCGATACAGCAGGGTGTGGTTTCCGTTGGGTGCTGAGGCGCGAGATGCCAGAACCGTGCCCGCATGGCGTCAGCGTCCCAGGGCACCCGAACGCGCCCGACGAGTCGCGCAGGAGGTCGTCGACGACGAGAGGCGAGCATGGGCCCTCGAGCGCATCGCGACCGGACTGGCCACCACTGACCCCGAGCACGCGGAACGTATCGCTCGGGACATCCCAGACCCGGCCGTCAAGGCAGGGGCTCTCATCGCGATCGCGAAGGTCACTGCGGGTCGATGCGACCAGGCCCGTGGCGCGACCGGGGCCAGTCCCAGTCTCCCACTTGCCCGGCGCTCGGGCTGTGAACGGCCTGGTCGGGACGGAGCCTAGCCGCGGCCAGCTACTGGCACCCAGATTGCGAGGGAGGGCAACTGCTCGGTGTGAGCGGCGACCCGGCGTGGATCTTCTCGCCGCTCAGTCGTCGAGATCGAACCCGTCCGCGCCGGCCGCAGCGACCAGGCTCCGCATCCTGCCGGTGTCCATGGCGACGCCGTCCAGCAGCTCGCCCAGCGCTTCGAGGGCGGCTCGGTCCTCGCCGTAGGCGCAGAACATGTCGCCCTCCGGGTCGTAGTTGAACCGGCTCTCCAGTGATGGATCCTCGGTGGCGACCAGCCTGCGCGCGATGCCCTCCCAGAAGTATCCGTTCGGCTCGTGCCCGAGTTCCTCGACCAGTGCGTCGACCGGCGTCGTCCCGGCGTGCAGCAGCAACGAGAACCTCCCAGGAGTGGTCTCGATCAGCTTCGGTACCGTCATGCGCCGGAACCTAGCACCCGTGACCGACATCGCCGCCGGTCGTCGCTCGAATTCCACTCCAGTCACTCTTATCCCCGCTGTGACCCGCGGGTTTGCGGAGAAGGCGACTTACGATGCACCAGGATCGAAGTCCAGACGAACGCCGAGCACCTCGTGGAGGTCTCGTGCGGCGAGCGTCGGGCCACGCCCGCGACCAGGTCCATGACCTTCGGGCTTTGCCTCTGCCGGCTCCGCGGGCCACGTCGTGGATGGTGTTGCCTCACTCACCACTTTGGGCGAGGTCGGCGCCCACTTGGGTAGAGGCCACGAAACTCCGTTCGGACGACTTCGCCGAATCACGCCCGGGCGAAGACAGCCGTGCGGTCGAGAACCGGCGTTGGTAAGCGGCGGGGCTCGTGGACAGGTTTCTGGCGAAGACGCGGCGGAGGCTCTCGTAGCTCGGGAACCCGGCGAGCTCCGCGGCCCGCGTCGCGGTGTGCCCCTGGTCGAGCAGGGCCCGGGCCAGGTCGAACCGGATGTCCTCGACGTAGCGGGCCGGTGTCGTGGACAGCTCGTCGCGGAAGAGCCGGGAGAGGTGCCGGGTGCTCACGCTGAGGTGCCGGGCGAGGTCCGCGAGGGAGTACGGCCCGCCGGGGTTCGCGACGACCAGGTCGGTGATGGTGCGAAGCGCGGGGGAGCGGGGCGGCTGGGCCTGGAGTGGCGCCGAGAACTGGGACTGACCTCCCGCACGCTGCATGTAGACCACGAGGGCACGGGCGACATCGCGTGCGACGTCGGCGCCGTGGTCCTCCTCGACGAGGGCGAGCGCGAGGTCGATCCCGGCCGTCACGCCGGCGGAGGTCCAGGTGGTGCCGTCGCGGACATAGATGGCGTCGGGGTCGACGCTGCACGTCGGGCACCGGGCGGCAAGCTCGTGGGCGACCTTCCAGTGCGTGGTGGCACGCTTGCCGTCGAGCAGCCCGGCGGCCGCCAGGACGAATGCCCCGGTACAGACCGACGCGACCCTGCCGGCGGACGCGGCGGAGAGCCGTGCGGCCTCCGCCAGCTCGCGGGGGACACGAGCGCGCGGATAGATGTCGGCTCCGGGGACCAGGAAGGTGTGGGTGGCCTCGTCGGCGGACGCCCGCCCGTCGACGGGGATCCCTACCCCGATGTTCGACGTGACGTCCGCGCCGTCGGGGGAGACAAGCCGTAGCCGGTAGTCGGCCCCGAGCCGGTTCGCCTCGGTGAACGCCTGCGCCGGGCCGGCGAGGTCCAGCAGCGTCACTCCGTCGTAGACGAGGATCGCGACGTGGTGCGGTGTTGCGACGGGCGTGGGCACCGTTCATTGGTAGCACACGGCGGCGCGGCGTCCCTGTCCGGATATCGGGGGTTCTTGGCTGGTCGCGGGCGGCGGCATCGGGGGCGCGGGACACAGCATGGGGAGATGTCAGAGTTCACCGAGTTTCCCGCGACGGCGACCGCGGCCGAGGCGACTGAGCGCGCCCGGGCCTTGACCAGTCCCGTCATCTATGACCACTCCCGGCGGGTCTACCTGTTCGGCCTGCTGCACGCCCGTCGCCTCGGCCTCCGGCCGGACCCCGAGCTGCTGTACGTGTCGGCGATGTTCCACGACGTCGGCCTGGAGCACCCGTTCTCGGGCGCCGAGCAGCGCTTCGAGGTAGACGGCGCCGACCACGCGCGGACGTTCCTCGTGGAGAGGGGCTTCCCGGAGAGCGCCGCGGAGGCGGTCTGGACCGCCGTCGCGTTGCACACCACGCCGGGCATCCCCGTCCGCATGGGCCCCGAGATCGCGGCGACGCAGCTTGGTGTCCTCACCGACGTGGTGGGACTCGGCCTCGACGAGCTGGACCCCGGCGAGGTCGAGGAGATCGTCGCGGCGCACCCGCGGGGCGACTTCAAGAACGAGTTCCTGCGCCAGACCGTGGAGGGCCTGCGACACCGGCCCGAGACGGCGAACGGCACGGTGAACGCCGACATCCTGGAGCACTTCGTTCCCGGGCTGCGTCGCACGACGACTGTCGAGCGGGTGCTCGGCTCGGCGTGGGAGAGCTGAGGGCGGCATGAGACTCGGACTTCGCCTCCCCCAGAGGGCGGGCACCGACCTGCGCCACGACATCACCAAGGTTGCCCGTACAGCCGAACAGGCCGGATTCGACAGCGTCTGGGCGTGGGAGCGGCTGCTGTTCCCGGTTGGGCCCCGCAACTCGCTGACGCCGGGCGAGCCCTGGCCGTCCGCGTACCGGCAGGCGGCGGACCCGCTGGCGGTCCTGACGGCTGCGGCCGTGGTGACCGAGCGGGTGCGGCTGGGCACCAGCGTCATGATCGCCGGCCTGCATCGTCCGCTCCAGCTCGCGAAGAGCATGGCGAGTCTCGACCAGATCAGCGGTGGGCGGTTCGTAGCGGGTCTGGGCACGGGCTGGGCGGTCGACGAGTTCGACGCGGTCGGCGCGGACGTGTCCGAGCGCGGCCGGCTTCTCGACGAGACCCTCGACGTCCTCGAGGTGGCCTGGGGGCCTGACCCGGTGCGCTACCGCGGGCGCCACACACGCATCGACGACGCCTACGTGCTGCCCAAGCCCGCCTCACCGGTCCCGGTGCTCCTGGGTGGCGCCGTCGACCTGACCGCCGGTGGTGGGCCCAAGGCACGGGTGCTGGAGCGGATCGCCCGACGTGCCGACGGCTGGCTCCCGATCCCGTCGGCCCCCGGACCAGTCGGGGCCGAGAGGCTGCGCACCGAGTGGGACGCGATCCGGCAGGTCGCGGCGGAGGCAGGGCGCGACCCGTCCCAGATGGAGATGGTCGTTGTGGGCAATGTCGCGTTCTCCGACCACTCGGCTGGACCCGGTCGGAGCGCCTTCGCGGGCACCCGTGCCCAGGTGCTGGACGACGTCGCCGCGATGGCGGGCGCCGGCGCGGACGAACTGATAATCGACCTGAATCTGCAGGACTGGTGGCAGAGCACCGCTCAGATGCTCGACGCGGCGCTTGAGATCCGGGAGGAGGTCGTAGCGGCCGGAATCTAACGCGTGCCAGAGGCGCCATTGCCGACGTAGGCGTAGTGATGGGTGGATCGTCACGACACTCCGTCTTGTTCACAACTCCTTTCGAGCCTGCCCGAAGCGAGACTGTCCGAGCAGGCAAGACCTGCGTCTGGACCCGGTTCCGGACGCATGCATGGGCCCATAGGATTGCGCCGAAGGCCTGTGGGACGTTCCCCAGCCCACGCAACTTCGCAGGTCAAGCTGCCTTGGCGAGCGAGTGAGGGCGTGACGATACCTGCCAAGTCCCCCTCCGGACACTCTTATCCCCGCTGTGACCAGCGGGTTTACCGAGCAGATGAACGCCGAGTGCCTCGTAGAGGTCTCGGCGTTCTTTGTTTGTGGCGTGGTTCAGCACCTTGAGGGAGCCGCCCACGATCTCCGGGTCCTTGGTGAGTCGATATAGAGGACGTCGCCGGTCGTACGCCCCCGCAACGTCGCTCAGGCGCCTCCGGGGACCAGGAACGTCTCAGGATTCGAGACGGCTCACGCGCCGGGCGCGGCACCGCCCGCGTGAGTCAGGAGACCGCGCGCTACGACGGCGACCGCGCGTCCGTCCCGCAGCACCACGGCGTGGCCCGCGTCGGCGGGCCAGCGGCCCAGCGCGTCGGTGACCCGCTCGCCCGTGCCGACCACGGGCAGGGGTGGCCCGGCGACGTCGCCGACCCGGGCGCTCGGGTCAACCGCGTGCAGGGCGGCGAGGTCCGTCGCGCCGAGCACCTCGCTCACGGCGGGCGGCAGGTCGCGGCGCGGGCGGTCGAGCAGCACCGGGACCGGGACGTCCGGGTCGAGACGTCCGCCGTCGACCGCGTCCGCGAGGTGGCGGGCGGCCTCGCCCGCGGGTGTGCCGGCGTCGGCTGTCACGGTCGTGTCGGGCGCGGCGGCGTCGGGCACGACGACTCCCGCGGCGCGGAGCGCGTCGAGCACCACCGGCCCGTCGGCGTCCAGCCCGGGCAGGTCCGGGATCGGCTCGTCGACGAACCCGAACCGGCGCAGCCACCCCTCGTCGAGGTACTTGGACAGGTAGGCGCGCCCGGAGTCCGGCAGCAGCGCGACGACGACGTCGTCGGGCCCCAGGTCCCGTGCGGTGCGCAGCGCCGCGGCGAGGATCAGACCGGCCGAGCCGCCCACGAGGATGCCCTCCAGCCGGGCCAGGCGCAGCAGGGTGTGCACGGCCTCCCGGTCGCTCACTCGTTCGAAGCGGTCGACGACGTCGGGGTGGAACGACCGGGGCCAGGTGTCGTCGAGGGTCTCGGGGTGCCGGTAGTGGCCGGTCGCCTCGACGAAGAACGGGCTGCCGTCGCCGCCCGAGTACGTCGAGCCGAGCGGGTCGGCGCCGATCACCCGGACGCGTCCGTCGCTCACCTCCTTGAGGTGCTCGCCCGTGCCGGTGATCGTGCCGCCCGTGCCGGCCCCGGCGACCAGGTGGGTCACCCGGCCGCCGGTGTCGGACCAGATCTCCGGGCCGGTGGACTCGCGGTGCGCGCGCGGGTTGTCGGGGTTGTCGAACTGGTCGGCGAGCCAGGCGCCCGGCGTCTCCGCGACGATCCGGTGCGCGATGGACCGCACGCTCTCGGGATGTTCGCGGGGAAAGCCCGAGCCGGTCACGACCACGCGTGCGCCGTACGCGCGCAGGGTCGAGATCTTCTCCACGGCGATCTTGTCCGGGACCACCACGACGATCGGGTGGCCGAGCTGGGCGGCGGCCTGCGCCAGGCCGATCCCGGTGTTGCCCGAGGTGCCCTCGACGATGGTGCCGCCGGGAGCCAGCGCCCCCGTGCGGATCGCCTCGAGCACCATCCAGCGGGCGGCGCGGTCCTTCACGGACCCGCCCGGGTTGAGGTACTCCAGCTTGACGTGGACCGTCGCCGCCAGTCCGGCGGTGATGCGGTGCAGCCGGACCAGCGGCGTGCCGCCGACGGCGTCGAGCAGGGAGTCGTACGCGGTCATGCGGACCTCCGATGGTGGGTGGGACGGGCTGTCAGACGGTCGTGTCGTTTCCGATGCGGTGGTAGCCGCGGTTCTTGTAGACCAGCGGGGACGCGGTGGGCTCCTGGTCGGCCTCCACGCCCGTACCGGTGAGGTGGGACGCCAGGGCGCGCAGGGAGACGAGGTAGCTGTCGCCGATCGGCGTGCGCTGGACCACCCGGGCCCGGAACCAGGAGACGGCGCCGTCGATGACGGGTTCTCCGGTGGGTAGGGGTGACCAGCCGCCGTCGGCGAAGCGGTCGATGCCGCTGGTGGCGAAGCGGGCGGAGATGTGGTCCTGGTGGTCGGCGAGGAAGCTGACGGCGAGGGTGCTGGCTTCGGAGATGGCGGGCCAGGAGGAGGAGGTGGAGGCGAGGGAGAAGGCGAGCAGCGGGGGTGCTGCGGAGACGGAGATGACGGAGGTGGCGGTGAAGCCGACGGGCCGGTCCTCGTGCAGGAGGGCGACGACGGCGACTCCGGCGGGGTGGTTGCGGAAGACGGTCTTGAACTCGTCGGGGCTGAGCTGGGGTTCGTCCTGCTGGGCCAAGAGCTCCTCCAGGGCGGACAGGTCGATGTTCTCGGCGGGCTGTGCGGTCATCGAAGGCTCCTCGGGCTGGTGGGGAAGAGGGGAAGGGGACGGGCCTGTCAGTCCGGGACGGGCAGGCCCAGGTGGCTGCGCAGGGTGGTGCCCTCGTACTCCTCGCGGAACAGGCCCTTGCCGCGCAGGATCGGCAGCACGCCGTCGATGAAGAGCTGGAGCGACTCGCGGCCCCGTGGGTGCACGTTGAACCCGTCGGCCGCCCCGGCGGTGTGCCACTCGACGAGCTCGGCGGCGACCTCCTCGGGGGTGCCGATCAGCACCCAGTGGCCGTTGCCCTTGAGGTGGTGCTCGATCACGTCGCGCAGCGTGGTGCCGGGTCGTAGGGCGAGGTCGCGGAAGAGTGCTGGCCGGCTCTGCCGGCGCAGGAGGGTCGACGGGTCAGGCAGGCGGTCGTGCGGGATGGGGGAGTCGAGGTCGAGCCCCGCCAGGTCGATGCCGCCGAACTGGGAGGACAGGGTGCGCCGACCGCGCTCGACCGCCTCCTCGGTGAACGCGGCGCGGTGGTTGCGCACCGCCTCCTCGTGCGTGGCGCCGAGCGTGATCATCGCGCCCGGCAGGATCTTGACGAGCCCGGGGTCGCGGCCGGCGGCAGCGATGCGGGCCCGCACGTCCCGGGCGAACCCGACGGCGTGCTCCAGGTCGGGCGAGGCGGAGTAGATGGCCTCGGCGTACCGCGCCGCGAACGCGCGGCCCGACTCGGACGCCCCAGCCTGGAACTGCACCGGGCGGCCCTGGGGCGACCGGGGGAGCCCGAGCGCGTCGTGCACCGTGAAGTACCGGCCGGCGTGCTCCACGTCGTGGATCCGCTCCGGGTCGGCGTACCGCCCGGCGGCCTGGTCGAACACGACGGCGTCGGCGTCCCACGAGCCGAAGAGCGCGTCGAGCACGTCCACGAACTCCGCCGCGCGCTCGTACCGCAGCTCCTGGGGCGGTAGCTCGATGCCGAAGTTCTGCTCGCCGAACGCGGACGTCACCAGGTTCCAGCCGGCCCGGCCCCCGCTGAGGTGGTCGAGCGTGGAGAGCTGGCGGGCGAGGTTGTAGGGCAGGTTGAACGTGGACGAGAGCGTCGCCACGAGGCCGATCCGGCTCGTTGCGGAGGCCACGGCGGCGAGCTGGATCAGGGGCTCCGGGCTGGCGGCACGGGCGTCGACGGCCCGGTTGCGGTCGAAGTTGGGGGAGTCCGCCCGGAAGAGCGCGTCGAACTTGGCGGCCTCGGCGATCTTCGCGACCTCGACGTAGGTAGCCAGGTCGAGCCCGTCGTGCGGTCCGGCGCCCTCGGCGCGCCAGTCGTCGATCGGGTACAGGCCGAGGCCGAGCGAGAGCCGGCGGGGGGCGCTCATCGGAGCGCTCCGTGGGCGGAGCGGGTGCGGGACATGGGACCTCCCTGGTCGGACCGGGCACGGCCGGGCCGGCCGGCCGTGCGGGAACGGGCCGGATGTTGGGCAGGTCCGGCCCGTCTGTCAATGGCCTGGCCCGTTCGTCTCGCATCTCAAATTCTTGTCTCGCTGGTTGGGACGCTGCTGGCGACCCGTTGACACCCCGGTGTCGGTGCCGGTTACGTCCGGGCCCGTTCGGACCTGTCCCGCAGCAGGTCAGAGACAGGAGGAGCACTGTGTACCGGTACGTTGCCCGGCGGATCGCCTATGCCGTCGTCGTGGTCTGGGCGGCCTTCACGATCAGCTTCGCGCTGCTCTACGCGCTGCCCTCGGACCCCGTCTCGCTCATGCTGCTCGGCCCGGCGAGCGGCGACGCGGCGTCGGCGGCGGACTCCGAGCAGCGGGCCGCGCTGGAGGCGCGCTACGGCCTGGACCAGCCGGTCCTCGTCCAGTACGGCCAGCTCCTCCTGAACGCCCTCCGCGGTGACCTCGGCGTCTCGGTGCAGGCCGACCGGCCCGTGGCCGACCTGATCGCCGAGGCCCTGCCGGAGACGCTCAAGATCTCGGCCCTCGCGCTCGTGCTCGCGATCGTCACCGGCCTGCTCGTCGCCGTCGTCGCCAACCTGGCCCAGGCCCGGTGGCTGCGCAACGTCCTGTTCGCGCTCCCACCGCTGGGCTCGGCGTTCCCCACGTTCTGGATCGGCCTCATGCTGCTGCAGGTCCTCTCGTTCCGGCTCGGGCTGTTCCCCGCCATCGGCAACGAGGGGCCGCAGTCGGTGGTCCTGCCGGCGATCACCCTCGCCGTCCCCGCCTCGGCGACCTTCGCCCAGGTGCTCGCCCGCGGCCTCGAACGGACGCTGCGCGAACCGTTCGTCGACGTCGTGGTCGTCAAGGGCGCCTCCCGGTCCCGCGTGCACCTCGGCCACGGCCTGCGCAACGCGGTGGTCCCGGCGCTCACGCTCGTCGGGCTGAGCGTCGGCGGCCTGCTTGCCGGCTCCGTCGTCACCGAGACCGTGTTCTCCCGCAACGGCATCGGCCGGCTGCTGCAGACCGCCGTCAACACCCAGGACATCCCCGTGGTCCAGGCGCTCGTCCTCGTCTCCGCGGTCGTCTTCGCCCTGGTAAACCTCGCCGTCGACCTCATCACACCCGTCGTGGACCCCCGGGTCCGCCGGGCCCACGCGTAGACAGGAGCCCGAGACATGACATCCGTCGAGACGCTGCCGCCCACCACGTCCGAGGCGGCCCGGGCCGACGCCGGCACACCCCGGGCCGGCGGGCGCCGTCGTACGCACCGCCTCCGCCTCTCGCCCGGGACCGTCGCCGCCGGGCTCTTCCTCCTGCTCGTCGTGCTCTGGGCCCTGGCGCCCCAGTGGTTCACGAGCGCGGACCCGCTCGTCGGCGTCGGGGCGGAGGCCCTGCGCCCGCCGTCGGCCGACCACTGGTTCGGGACCGACCGGATCGGCCGCGACCAGTACGCCCGGGTGGTGCACGGCGCCCGGCTCTCGCTGCAGGCCACGGTCATCGCGCTGGCCATCGCCCTCGCGGTGAGCTCCGTCATCGGCGTCGTGGCCGGGTTCGTCGGCGGCTGGGTCGACGAGGTGCTCATGCGCGTCGTCGACGTGCTGCTCGCCATCCCGGGCCTGCTGATCTCGCTCATGCTCATCACCGTGCTCGGCTTCGGCATGGTGAACATCGCCATCGCGGTCGCCGTCGGGTCCGTCGCGTCCTTCGCCCGCGTCACCCGGTCCGAGGTGCTCAAGGTGCGCACCGCCGCCTACGTCGAGTCCGCCGCCGTCGCGGGCGTGCGGTGGTGGTCGGTCCTGTGGCGGCACGTCCTGCCGCACGCGTCCGGCCCGGTGCTCGCCCTGGCCGCCCTGGAGTTCGGCGGCGCGATCCTGTCGATCTCGGCGCTCAGCTTCCTCGGCTACGGCGCCGCCCCGCCCACCCCCGAGTGGGGCAGCCTCGTCTCCGACGGCCGCGGCTACGTCGCCACCGCGTGGTGGCTCACCACGCTGCCCGGGATCGTCGTGGTGCTCACCGTCGTCGCCGCCAACACCGTCAGCCACGCCCTGAGCAGGAGGAACGCATGAGCCACCCCACGGCCGACGCCGACACCCCGGTCCTGCGGCTCACCGCCCTCGACGTCGCCTACCAAACACCCCAGGAGACCGTCCACGCCCTGCGCGGGCTCGACCTCACGCTGCACGCCGGCGAGTCCGTCGCGATCGTCGGCGAGTCCGGCTCCGGCAAGACCACCGCGGCCCTGGCCGCCGTCGGGCTGCTGCCCCCGAACGCCGACGTCACCGGTGACGTCGCGCTCGCCGGCGAGAGCGTGGTCGGTCTCACCTACCGGCAGTGGCGCCGCCACCGCGGCCGCACCGTCGGCCTCGTGCCCCAGGACCCGACCGTCTCCCTCGACCCCGTGCTCACCATCGGCGCCCAGGTCGCCGAGATCCTCACCATCCACCGGCTCGCACCGCGCCACGCGCTGCGCCGCGAGGTCGTCGAGCTGCTCGACCGCGTCGGCATCGACCGGCCCGCCGTGCGGTACGGGCAGTACCCGCACGAGCTGTCCGGCGGCATGCGGCAGCGCGTGCTGATCGCGATGGCGCTCGCCGCGAAGCCCCGGCTGATCGTCGCCGACGAGCCGACGTCAGGCCTCGACGTGACCGTCCAGCGCACCGTCCTCGACCTGCTGGAGGACGTCACCCGCGAGACCGGAACGGCGCTGCTGCTCATCACCCACGACCTCGGGGTGGCCCTCGACCGCACCGAGCGCGTCGTGGTGATGAGCAGGGGAGAGGTGGTCGAGCGCGGGCAGACCCGGCAGGTGCTGCGCACCCCCGAGCACCCCTACACCCGGGCGCTGATCGCCGCGGCGCCGTCGCTGGAGAGCGCGGCCCGCGGCCGCGCGCGGCCGGCCGGGTCGGCCACCGTCGAGGACGCCGCCGGTCCCGGCATCGGTCCCGGGACCGACGGCGCACCGCCGCCCCTCCTCCGGCTCGACGAGGTCTCCCGGGTCTTCCACGTCCGCGCGGCCGACGGGGCGCGCGACACCGTCACCGCGGTCGACGGGATCGACCTGGCGGTGGACGCCGGGCGCACGCTCGCGATCGTCGGCGAGTCCGGCTCGGGCAAGACCACCACGGCCCGGATCGTCGTCGGGCTCGACAGGCCGACGTCGGGCACCGTCACGTTCGACGGGCACGACCTGGCCGCCGTGCGCGGCCGCACCCGCCGGGCGCTGCGCCGCGAGGTGCAGTTCGTGCACCAGAACCCGTACGCGTCGCTCGACCCGCGGTTCACCGTCCTCGACCTCGTCGAGCAGCCCCTGCGGGCCTTCCACGTCGGCGACCGCGCGAGCCGCCGCCGCACCGCCCACGAGCTGCTCGACCAGGTGGCCCTGCCCGCCGAGGTCGCCGCCCGCACCCCGGCACGCCTGTCCGGCGGGCAGCGCCAGCGGGTGGCCATCGCCCGGGCGCTCGCCCTGCGGCCCCGGCTCGTCGTGCTCGACGAACCCGTCTCGGCCCTCGACGTCTCCGTCCAGCGCCAGGTGCTCGACCTCCTGCGCCGCCTCCAGGACGAGCTCGCCCTCACCTACGTCTTCGTCTCCCACGACCTGGCGGTCGTGCGGTCCGTCGCCGACGACGTCGCCGTCATGCGCGCCGGCCGGGTGCTGGAGCGCGGGCCGGTCGCCGACGTCTTCGAGTCCCCGCAGCACCCGTACACCGTCGAGCTGCTCGACGCGATCCCCGGCCGGCGCTACGCCGACCTGACCTGACCTGCCTGTCCCCACCCAGCCACCCTCAGCGAGAAGAGAGCCCCATGAAACGTGCCCGCACACGCCTGACCGCGCTCGCGGCAGCCGCCGTCTCCACCGTCCTCCTCGCCGCGTGCGGCTCGACCGCCGCCGCCGGGGCGGGCTCCGCGCCGTCGTCCGCGGGCGAGCCGACGCCGGGCGGCGAGCTCACCGTCGCCGTCCACGACTACTGCGGCGCGTACGACAAGCAGCAGACCTCCGGCTGCACGTTCACGAACATCCAGGTCACCGACAACCTCACGGCGCAGGACCCGGAGACGGGCGAGGTGCTGCCCTGGCTCGCCACCTCGTGGGAGACGGAGGACGACGGCCGGACCTACGTGCTGGAGCTGCTCGACGGCGTCACCTTCTCCAACGGCGAGGCGTTCGACGCGGCCGCCGTGAAGGCGAACCTCGACGCGATCGTGGAGCTGGGCGAGCAGGGCAAGTCCTTCCAGGCCGCCGCCTACCTCGACGGCTACGAGAGCACCGAGGTCCGCGACGACCTGACGGTCGCCGTCACCTTCGACTCCGTCAAGGCCGGCTTCCTCCAGGCCCTGTCCGAGGCGCCGCTCGGCATCGTCGCCCCCGAGACCACCAAGAAGTCCGCGGACGAGCGCGGCGCCGAGGGCGTCATCGGTTCGGGACCGTTCGTCCTGGACGAGCTCGTCGCGCACGAGCAGATCGTGCTGACCAAGCGCGAGGACTACGCGTGGGCGTCGCCGGTGCGCAAGGTCGACGGCCCCGCCCTGCTGGACAAGATCACGTTCCAGGTGGTGCCCGAGCAGTCGGTGCGCGTCGGCGCGCTGCTCGGCGGACAGGCCGACGCCGCCTCCACGCCGTCGCGCGAGGACATCGCCCAGGTCGAGGCCACGGGCGGGCAGATCTTCGCCCGGCCGTCGGCCGGCATCGTCACCCACCTGCTGCCCAACTACGCCGACCCCGTCCTGTCCCAGGAGCCCGTGCGGCAGGCGATCCAGCACGCGATCAACCGCGACGAGCTGCACGACGTGCTCTACGACGACTACAACCAGGTGCCCACCAGCATCCTCTCGTCCGCCTTCCCCAACCGGAAGGACCACGCCGACGCCCTGACCTACGACCCGGACCTGGTGAAGCAGATCCTGACCGACGACGGCTGGGCCCTGGGCGAGGACGGCATCTGGGCCAAGGACGGGCAGCGGCTCAGCATCGACCTGCAGTACTCCGACAGCGCCGACAAGGCCCGCAACGAGCTGATCCAGCAGCAGCTCAAGGCCAACGGGATCGAGCTGGAGCTCAAGGAGCTCACCGCCGCCGAGATCACGGCCAACGAGGCGTCGGGGGACTGGAGCCTGAGCGCCGGCAACCTCACCCGGCCCGACGGCGACGTGCTGCGCTCTATCTTCGACCCCGGCTATGCCACCCGGAACAAGACCGAGATCGCCCCGGACCTCACCGATCTGCTGGAGCGGCAGTCCGCCGAGCTCGACGGCGAGGAGCGCGACGCGCAGATCGACGAGGCGGCCCAGATCATCCTGGACCGCGGCCTGGCGTTCCCGGTCACCGAGTTCTCCTCGATCGTCGCGGCCTCCGCGCAGGTGCACGACATCGACTTCACCGCCCCCTACTGGGCCATCTTTGCCGACACCTGGATCGAGCACTGATGGGGGCCCGGACGCAGGACGACGTCGAGACCCGGCGGCACGCCGTCCGCCGCGACCTGGCGGCCACCCTCCGCTACCTCGGTCACCACGGGTACCAGTACGGCCTGGCGGGCCACGCCACCGTGCGCGACCCCGGCGAGGACGAGCGCTACTGGGTCAACCCGGCCGGTGTGCCGTTCGCCGCCGTGCGCCCGGCGGACCTCGTGCTGGTCGACGCCGCCGGCGAGATCGTGGCCGGTGACCACGGCGTCTCCGGCTTCCAGAGCCAGCTCGAGGTGCACCGCGCGCGGCCGGACCTCCTCGCGGGGCTGCACGTCCACTCGGAGCACACGTTCGCATGGTCGAGCGCCGGCGGGCTGCTCGACCCGCTGACCACGGACTCGGCCTGGCTGCAGCCCGTGCAGACGCTGCGCGAGTCCTTCGACCAGCCGATCACCGAGGCGATCGGGCGGACCGCGCGCGTCGTCATCCAGCGCTCCCACGGCGCGGTCACGTTCGGCGCGACCGTGGCCGAGGCTGCGTTCTATCTGGTCTCGGTCGAGCGGGCGGCCCGGACGCAGCTCCTGCTGGAGGCCGCAGGCCGGGCGCAGCGGATCGACCCGGCGCTGCTGGAGAAGTGGCGGCTGACGCCCGAGGCGGCCCACCGCCAGTTCCAGGGAGTCCTGGACCACTGGGTTGCCGGTACTGAGAAGTGAGTAGCGGGCGGGCCCGGACTTGGGCCCGCCCGCCACTCACACGCTTCTCTGATCGCGGACCGTGCCTAGGCCACTGCGGACTGTAGCTACCTCGGCGAGGCCCGACCTTCATCGCGGCCGAGGTGTGAGTTGTGCGAGTTGCGTGACGTGCTTGGGCTCGAGCTCGTCGAGACTGTGCGCTCCGAGCAGCTTCATGGTCCGCACGACCTCGGTCGCGAGGATCTCCAGGGCGCGATCAACCCCGGCGCGTCCACCGGCCATGAGCCCGTACAGGTAGGCGCGGCCGATCATGGTGAACCGTGCACCGAGCGCCACCGAGGCGACGATGTCTGCACCGTTCATGATGCCGGTGTCCAGGCCGATCTCGGTGTGCGCGCCGACCTCTCGGACCACGTCGGGCAGAAGGTGGAACGGGACGGGGGCGCGGTCCAGCTGGCGGCCGCCGTGGTTGGACAGGACGATGCCGTCGACGCCGTGGTCAACGAGGGCCTTCGCGTCACGTACCGACTGCACACCCTTGACCACGAGCTTCCCCGGCCACATCTCCCGGATGATCGACAGGTCCTCATAGTTGATCGTCGGGTCCATGGCCGAGTCGACCAGCTCTCCGACGGTGCCGCCCGTGGAGGAGAGCGAGGCGAACTCGAGCTTCGGTGTGGTGAGGAAGTCGACCCACCACCACGGTCGCGGGATCGCGTCGACGATCGTTCCGAGCGTCAGGGCCGGGGGGATCGAGAAGCCGTTGCGCTTGTCCCGGAGACGCGCACCCGCTACGGGCGTGTCGACGGTGAAGTGCAGGGTGTCGAACCCGGCCTTCGCGGCTCGGTCCACGAGGTCGTAGGAGACCTCGCGCTGCCGCATCACGTAGAGCTGGAACCAGTTGCGGCCGGCCGGGTTGGCCGCGGCGACGTCCTCGATGGAGGTCGTGCCCAGGGTCGAGAGGGTGAAGGGGATACCGACGGCGCCCGCGGCCCCGGCCCCGGCGGTCTCGCCCTCGGTCTGCATCAGGCGGGTGAAACCGGTCGGTGCGATCGCGAAGGGGAGCGCCATCGGGCCGCCGAGCACCTCGCGACCGGTGTCGACCTGCGACACGTCGCGCAGCACCTCCGGGTGGAACTCGATGTCACGGAACGCGCCACGGGCGCGCGCCAGCGACAGCTCGCCCTCGGCGGCGCCGTCGGTGTAGTCGAAGGCCGCCTTCGGAGTACGTCGCTTCGCGATCAGGCGCAGGTCAGCGATGGTGAGGGCGGCCGAGAGCCGCCGGTGGCGCGCATCGAAGTCGGGACGCTTGAACTGCATGAGCTCCAGGAGCTCCTGGGGCTTGGGGAACTGGCGCTGGACCACGGCTACCTCGACAGGTGGGTGACGGACGGAAAGGAACTTCGCACGATGCCGCGCGGGTCTTCGGGTCAGCTGCTGAGCAGCCATGGGTGCGGAGCTGTCGGGCTCAGTCGCTCCGCACCACATATACCCCAGTCGAGATATACCCCAGTCGAGGAGAACCGGTCGAAGTCGAGCCGCTGGGTTGCCGATGCGCCGCTTGACCGTGTTCTCGCCCAGGTTGAGGTGAGCCGCATCGAAGGCGGCCCAGCGGTGTCCCCCGCGGCACCGAAGAAGATGGCTCCGAACAGGACGAGGACTGTGCCTCGGTTCACACCTGCTGCCGGGCGTGAGTGCCTTCACGGTCCGGGCCGGTCGCCAGGTTCGCCGACCGTGCGGTGCGGGGCCACGTCCACGCGTACCTCAGGATGAGGGCGAGAACGATCAGCTCCAGTACGACGCTCAGGCCGTAGAAGTACAGCCAGAACCCGCCGGCCACGTTGAATACCGTGACGGGGACGTAGAGCGCGGCCACGACGAGGTTCGCGATGCGGCTCACGCGGGCGGGCAGCGTCATCGACAGCACGACCATGAAGATCGGGACGGCCATGAGGGTGAGAGCCGTGGTCGAGAAGGTCTGGGAGAGGTCGAACTCGAAGACCCGGCCGTCGAGGATGTCCTCGACGATGCCGGGCGTGAAGAAGCCGAGAATGTCCACGTAGGCGTACAGGAACATGAAGCTGGTCCACGCTGCGGCGAGCTTTGCTCGCACCGGGATCCGCTGGTCTTCCAGTGTGGTGGTGGGCTGCTGCGTGCTCATCATGGGCTCCGTTGTCGTGGTGGGGTTCGTCAGGTCCACGCTCGCTGAGCCCGGCGGCGTGCGCACCGGCCCGGAGGCCGGACTCCACCCGGCCGATGGAATGGTCTCTCTCTCGTGCTTTCGGCCGGTACGCCGAGCCGTGCCGATCCCTAGGCTGGAGCCGTGGTCACCTTCCGGCGCTCCGTCTGGCACGAGCCGCGGCCTGCTGACACCCGACCCATCGGTTGGCTCGACCGGCTGCTGGTGAGCGTGTTCGCGGCCGCCGCCCTGGTCGAGGGCATCGTCCGGCCAGGCTTGGCCTGGCGCCCCCTCGTGACGGTGCTCGCCCTGGCGCTGGTGCCCGCCCTGCTCTGGCGGCGGAGTCGCCCCCTCGTGGCCGTCCTGGTCGGGTGGGGCGTCGCCGGGCTGCTCTCGGTCCTCCAGCTGACCACGCACGCCGGGGACCTCGGCCTCTACTCCATGATCGCCGTCCTGATCCTGCTGTACTCCCTGGTGCGGTGGGGGTCGGGACGGGAGATCGTCCTGGGGACGGCGTTCGTGACAGTCGTCGTAGCGCTCGGGATGTACGCCACCTCCGCGGGCTTGGCCGACGTCTTCGGCGGGAGCGTCCTCCTGCTGCTGGTCGTCGCCCTCGCGGCGGTGTTCCGCTACCGCGCGGACCTCTCGCATCGCCAACAGCGCGAGATCCGCAACCAGGAGCGGGTGGCGCTGGCGCGCGAGCTGCACGACACCGTGGCCCACCACGTCTCGGCCATCGCGGTGCAGGCGCAGGCCGGTGGCGTGGTCGCCGCCCTACAGCCTGAGAAGGCTGCCGAGGTCCTGGCCGCGATCGAGTCCGAAGCCTCGCGAACCCTGGTGGAGATGAGGTCCATGGTGCGGGTGCTGCGTGAGGAGGACGCCGTCGCCTACTCGCCGCAGCTGGGTGTCGCGGACCTGCCTGCTCTGGCGCGCGTTGACGCGACGCCCACCGTCGAGGTCTCGCTGAGCGGTTCGTTGACCCGGCTGGCACCACCCGTGGACGCGGCGCTCTACCGGCTCGCGCAGGAGTCGCTGACCAACGCCGTGCGGTACGCCCGGAGCGCGACCCGCGTCGGGATCGACGTACGCCGGGAGGGCGACACCGTCATGCTGCGTGTCAGCGACGACGGACAGACCGCGCCGGGGCCGGTCCCGGCGCCTGGGTTCGGCCTGCTGGGCATGGCCGAACGCGCCCAGCTCCTCGGCGGATCACTCTCCGCGGGGCCGGGGCCCCAGGGCGGCTGGGTGGTCGAGGCCGTGCTGCCGGTGGAGGCGCCGGCATGAGCATCCGTGTTGTCGTGGCCGACGACCAGGACCTGGTCCGGACCGGGCTGGTGATGATCCTCGGCGCGCAACCCGACCTCGAGGTCGTGGGGGAGGCTGCCGACGGGCTCGCAGCGCTCGATCTGGCGACCCGGCTGCGTCCCGATGTCCTCCTCGTCGACATCCGGATGCCCGGGCTCGACGGCGTCGAGGTGACGCGGCGCCTGGCCGGGCCGGACGTGTCGGACCCGATGGCGGTCGTCGTGATCACCACCTTCGACCTTGACGAGTACGTCCTCGGCGCCCTCCGCGCCGGCGCCCGCGGCTTCCTGCTCAAGGACGCCGGGCCAGAACTCCTCGTGCAGGCCATCCACGCGGCCGCCGACGGGGACGCGCTGATCGCCCCCAACGTCACCCGCCGGCTGCTGGCGACCTTCGCGGACCAGGCGCCGGTAGTGCCGGTCCAGCCCATCGACCCGCTCACCGAGCGCGAGGCGGAGGTGCTCGCGCTGGTGGCACGGGGCCGGACCAACGCCGAGATCGCCACTGTGCTCTTCGTCGGCCTGAGCACGGTCAAGACCCACGTCGCATCGTTGATGACCAAGCTCGGCGCCCGAAACCGCGTCGAGATCGCGATGTGGGCATACGACACCAGACGCGTGAGAGCCAATCTCACCGGCATCCGGCGGGACGCAGCGGGCTGATGAGCTAGGCCGCCGGGCGGGGACGCCCGGTACCTGGCAGGCCTGACGGTGGCACCTCTCGAAGGCGCGGTAGCGGCCATAAACTGCCCGCACCATGACTGAGCGACCTCGAACAGATCAGCCCCACTGGCGCGTATATCCCTTAGGGCTCGCGGGAAACCTGGTGAATGCGGGGATCAACGCGCTCGCCCCGTTCCTCGTCGGCATCGGGGCCGCCTTCGTGCTCCTCCTGGCCGTCGCCATGGTCGGTGAGGAGGCCCTGTTCGACGAACCCGCCGTGAGCGGCGCGCTCGATCAGCTCGCCCGGGCCTCCATGGTCCCGGTGCTCGTCCTCGCGCTGGGTGTCGGTGTCCTGACCACCGCCCTGTCCGCGCTACGCGAGGTGATCACGTCGCGCGCCATCGCCCGGGCGGCTCACGACGGCGCCCCCCGGACCGCCGTGCCACATCCGAGCCAGGTCGACCTGGTGGCGGCCCGGCCGCCGTTCGTCGCGTTCTTCGTGGTCTCCGCACTGCTCGCCGGGATCGGTCTGCTGTTCACCGTGGTGGCGGCCTTCAGCGTCAACGGCAGCGAGATGTACATCCTGTGGGGCTCGCTCGCGGTCACCGGGGTCGCCGGGGCCTTCGTGCTGCTGGCGCTGGCCGGCCGTCCCGCGCACCACCGCCGCCGGCTGGCGATCGCGGCGCACTGGACCACGGCCGACGAGCACGCGGCCTGGCGACGGGCCGCCCCGGCGAGGTCCCAGGACGACGACGAGGCCGCGCTTCCGCCCGACCTCCGGCGCAAGCAGCGCACGGCCACCTGGTACGAGTACGTGGGCATCGTGTGCCTCGCGCTCGGGTTCAGCCTGCTGCAGCTGTGGCTGTTCGTCACGCACCCGTTCCGCTCCGCGACCGACGCCGGCCCGCGGGCCGAGTACGGGGACGGCGTCGAGGTGGTGCTCGTCGTCGGCGTCTGGGTGTTCGCGGCACTCGTCGTGGCGGCCGTCGGACTCCTGGTGGTGGGGTTCTTCGCTGACGCGGCCGTGCAGCGGCACGAGCAGGAGATCCTGCGCCAGGCGCTGGCGGACCGGACGGCTCCACGCCCGCCCAGGGGACTGCTGCGCAAGTACGCTGACCACCAGCCGGTGATCTTCGTGCAGGCCCTGGCCCTGCTCGCCGCGCTCGGGACCACGCTCGGCTGGGGCGTGTACAGCCTCGGCACGGGCGGGATGGCGGACGTCGCGACGCTGTACGGGGACGCCGACGAGACGTTCGGCGGCTTCGTGCCCCAGGCTCTGGTGACGCTCGCGGTCTCGGTCGCCCTTGTCGTCGGCGCGATCGTGTGGGACGTCGTCGCCGCCGCTCGTGGTTACGAGCTGCGGAGCCAGGTCGTGGAGCGCTGGCCGATCAAGCCGTCGCCGCGGATGGTCGGCGAGGACGGCAAGAAGCGGCCGGACCCGGCGTCGACCGGCCCCTCTCTGACGCCGAAGCCGAAGTCCCTGACCGCACGGCGCTGACGAGCGCTGGCTACGATCAGGGCGTCTCGGAGCCTGCGCGTTCCCGCAGGGCGTCGAGCCGCTGCGCGTCGGGTGTGCCCGGGACGGCCCAGTTCATGACGACGTGCAGGTCGGCGCGTTCGATGGTGAGGATGTCGCAGTCCAGGGTGATCGCGCCGAGCTCGGGATGGACGACCGTCTTGTGCGAGCCCTCCAGGGGCAGCGTCTCGTAGCGGCCCCAGAGCTCGTCGAAGCGTGCGGACGTGCGCAGTGAATCGATCAGTGCTGTGACGGCGCGGTCGTCGGGGTACCGGTCGGCGGCGCGCCGCAGGTCGGACACCATCATGCGCTCGAACGCGTCGGTGTGTGCGGTGTCCCGCTCCACACCGGACGTTCCCTCCGGCGGCTCGACCGCGAAGTGTCCCCAGACCATGTTCGGAGCTGGCCCGTCACTGCCTGTTCCGGAGTCGAGCACCTCGGGACTGCCGAACAGCTCGCCCCACAGCGTGTTCCACTGCACGGCGTCCCACGCGGCGGTGAACACCGCCACCGGTGTGTCGCTCATCCTGTCGATCATGCGCTGGACACCCGCCGGTATCGCTCTCGGAACCGAGCCCGAGGGCGGCGGCATCGAACCGGCGAGACGGTAGAGCACCTCCCGGTCCACGGCGTTCAGGCGTAGTACCTTCGCCAGCGCCCGCAGCACCTGGGGGGAGGGGTTGGCGGCGCGGCCCTGCTCCAGCTGCACCAGGTAGTCGAAGGAGATGTCGGCCATCAGCGCCACCTCCTCACGCCGCAGTCCGGGCACCCGACGACGGACGCCTTCCTGCAGGCCGACGTCGGCCGGCACGACGCTCGCTCGCCAGGCGCGCAGTGCGCTGCCTAGCTCGGTCCGGGTGGGCATCTGCTCAGTATGAGCGACTGGTCTCGAAGCTGGGTGGTACTGCCAGTCATAGCGAGAACGACGCCTGGTGCCGCCTCGGGGGCGCGCAGAGGATCGGTCCGTCGGCAGGAGGGCTTTCCGCTCGCCTGCTCGACAGACCCCCGCAGCGGTCTATGGCGCTGCCCTCGCACAAGAAAGATCTCGTGATGACACAGACCATCGGAATCATCGGCTCCGGCCTGGTCGGCGGCGCGATCGCCCGCCTGGCCGTCGACGCCGGCCACGACGTCGTCCTCAGCAACTCACGCGGTCCGGAGACGATCTCGGGACTGGTCCAGGAGCTGGGGCCGCTCGCGCGTGCCGGCACCGTCGACGAGGCGATCGAGGCGGGAGACATCATCGCGCTCCCGCTTCCGCTCGCCGGCTACGAGGCGCTGCCGGCCGACAAGCTCGCCGGGAAAGTGGTCCTGGACCAGACGAACTACTACCCCGAGTTCTGGCGCAACGCCGAGCTCGACAGCGGCGCGCTCACCTCGAGCGAGCTCGTGCAGCGCCACCTGAAGCACTCGATCGTCATCAAGGGCCTGCACAACTTCGACTGGAACCACATCTACGCCAATGCCCGCCCGGTCGGTGACCCCGACCGGATGACGATCCCGGTCGCCGGGGACGACGACGCCGCCAAGCGGCTCGTGACGCAGTTCCTGGAGTCGGTCGGCTACGACGTCATCGATGCCGGTTCGCTCGCCGAGAGCTGGCGCATCGAACCCGAGACGCCGATCTACTTCTGGCCCTATGCGCCCGCGGTGCCGGACGGGCTCAGCGAGGACGAGCAGAAGCGTCACTACCTCGAGGCCCCGGTGCCGCCCGTCACGACCGAGTCCGCCCGGAAGATGATCGACACCGCGGTGCGCCCGTCGCCCGTCGGCGGGACGCTCGCGAGCATGCCTCCGGCACACGTCGCCATCTTCATGGAGCTGGCGAGCGGCAACACGGTCAAGAAGTAGCCACCCGCAGATGTATGCCCTCCGGACGGCATCCGTAGCCGGCTCGGGCGGGCGAGCCGCCCGGAGGGCACCGGGTGGTACCCGGACTCCCAGGGAGCGCGGACGCCTGTCACCTGCGCGCCGGCGGTCCGAGGATCGATCTCGGGCCGGCCGGACCGCGGGCCGGAGGCCCAGCCGTAGTCACCACCGATCAAGGGACGTTCCATGTCGTACTCACTTTCCGGGAAGACCGCTCTCATCACCGGGGGCTCAAGAGGTATCGGCCGCTCGATCGCCGAGCGCCTCGCGATCCAGGGCGCGACGGTCGCGCTCACGTACAACGCGAGCAAGGCCGGCGCCGACGAGGCGGTCGCAGCGATCGAGCACGCCGGAGGGAGCGCCTTCGCGCTGCACGCCGACCTTGCCGACGCCGCGTCGATCCCCGGGCTGTTCGAACAGCTCGACCGCGAGCTCACGGATCGTACGGGGAGCACGTCGCTCGACCTGCTCGTCAACAACGCGGGCAACTCGGGCTGGGGCGGCCTGGCGGACACCACGCCCGAGAGCTGGGACACCCTGTTCGCCGTCCACGTCCGGGCGCCGTTCTTCGTGGTGCAGTCGGCGCTGGCCCGCCTCGCCGACGGCGGGCGGATCGTCAACGTCTCCTCCGCCGCGGCCACCCGGCCCATGCCGTCGGTGCCCGTCTACTCGATGGCCAAGGCGAGCATCAACAACCTGACCCACACGCTCGCGATGGAGCTCGGGCCACGCGGAGTCACCGTGAACGCCGTGGCACCCGGATGGGTGCGCACGGACATGAACACGGCCGTGCGCCAGGACGCCGACCTGGTGACCACGATCGAGACCGACACGGCACTGGGCCGTTTCGGCGAGGTCTCCGACATCACCGCGGTGGTCGCCTTCCTGACCTCGGACGAGGGCCGCTGGGTGACCGGTCAGGTTATCGAGGCGAGCGGCGGCTACAAGCTCTGACCGCGCTCGCACCGGAGACCCGTCACACCCATGGGAGAGACATGCGTATCGGAGTAGTCAACGCAGTCCCTATGAGTCCCAGTACCACTACGTTCAAGAGGCCGCGGTTCATACTGGGCAGATGACGACGCAAACCGAGCTCGGCGCCGCGCTCCGGGCGTGGCGGGGCCGCGTCCGGCCCTCCGACATCGGTTTTGCGGCCGGTGGCGACCGGAGGGTGCCGGGTCTGCGACGCGAGGAGCTGGCGTTGATGGTCGGTATCTCGGTCGACTACCTGGTGCAGCTCGAACAGGGTCGCGCCACCAACCCGTCGCCCCAGGTGCTCGGCGCCTTCGCGCAGGTGCTGCGCCTGAACGCGGTCGATCGGGAGCTGCTCTACCGCCTGGCGGGCTCGGTCGCCCCGCCGTCGGGCTCGGTGCCGAGCGAGGTGCCCCGCGGCGTGCAGCGAATGATCGACCGGATGAGCGACACCCCGGTGGCCGTGTTCACCGCCGCGTGGGACGCCGTGCAGTGGAACCCGCTGTGGGGCGAGCTGTTCGGCAGCCCGACCGGGCACCCTGCCCGCGCGAAGAACCTCGCCTGGGGTCATTTCGCCGCGGTCAGTCCGGTCGGCACCTCGCGGGTCGAGCGCGATGCCGGCCAGACTGACGCGTTCGAACGCAGGATGGTGGCCGACCTGCGTCGAGCTCGCGATCGCTACCCGGACGACCGCGCCGTCGCCGAGCTGATCAGCGGCCTGCGCGACGCCAACCCGCGCTTCGACGACCTCTGGGCTCGCTACGAGACCGTCCCGACCGGCCGGTCGCGCAAGACGGTCGTCCACGCCGAGCTCGGCGCGATCACACTTGACTGCGACATCCTCACGATCGAATGTGCCGACCTGCACATCGTGCTCAACTGGGCCGAGCCTGGAACTCCTGACGCCGACAAGCTCGACCGGCTGCGCGAACGGATCGCCCCAGCGGCGCACCGCTGACAGCCGGAGGCGATGCCTAGGCACCGCCTCCGGCTGTCGCGGCCTGCGCCGCCTGCCGCTCCGGAGTGGTCTGCTCCGGAGAGGTCGGCTTCGTGAACCACCCTCCGTAGGTCAGCAGCAGCCCCATGACTGCCAGCGCGGCGAAGAAGAACCGGGCTGCGATCGTCGCGGCCGGTGAGTTCATGGTGGCGTCGACACCGGTCTGCATCGCGTCGGGCGTGACGATCAGCGCGAACCCGCGGAGAGCTACGAACCAGCCGAACATCGACACGGTGATCGCGAGCGGGCCGCGCCAGCTCCGGTGCCCGCCGATGATGATCAGGCCGCCCAGCAGCATCATGGCGCCGAGCATCAGGACCAGGAGGGGCTGGGCGAACAGCTCACCGATCCCCTCGATCCCGTCGGGCAGGCGGATCGCGTAGATGGTGGTGAAGGTGGCGATGTAGGGACCGATGACGCGGGCGAACGCTCGGGTTCGCAGCTGTGCCTCGATGCTGGCAGCTCGCATGGTCTTACTTCCTCTCCTTGGGGCGGTAGCCGGCCTGCTGCAGGACGGCGCGCAAAAAGCGCTCGGTGTCCTGCGCCGTGCAGGTGTCCGGGTAGGTGACCAGGTGCTGCCAGCCCGCGCCGGAGAGCAGATCCAGCAGGACCTGCGGGTCGGTGTCCGCCGGCAGCTCCCCGCGGCCCCTGGCCTGCTCGAAGACCTTCATGCGGGTATCGCTGCGCTGGTCCCCGAACTGGCTCTGGTAGGCGCGCGCGATCTCGGGGTAGTCCTCGAACGCGCCGTAGAGCCGACGCAGGAGCCGGCGCTGGCGGGTGTCGGCGAGGACGGACGCCCAGCCGGTCAGCAGGTGCTCCACGTCGCGGATCTCCGGCGTCGCCGACGGATTCCCGTTGGCGGACTCGAACGCGGCCAGCAGGAGCTGGGTCTTGTCAGGAAAGCGGCGGTACACCGTGGCCCTGGTGACTCCCGCACGCCGGGCCACCTGCTCGACGCTGGTCGCGTCCGCGCCGCGCTCGATCAACAGCTCGAGCGCGGCGGCCAGGATGGCGGCGTCGGCCTCGCTGCTGCGCGGTCGGCCTGGGGAGCGGTCTGCGGTTGCCATACGACTTACAATACAGCGCAGATCTGTATTGTAAATATGGCCAGCGGGGGCCCCGCTGCTGCGTCTTAGCTTGACCGGCAGGGCCGTCAACGGCCTCCCGCTGCCTCCGGGCGCGATGAGGATGCTGCGGTGAAGAGGCGGGGGTTGCCCCAGGACGCGATGTAGGACTGCGGGGCGTTCGTCCGTGTCCCGAAGCCCCGCTCACGACCCGGAGGCCGTGAACCCCTGCTCGTTGCCGTACTTGACGATCGACTCCTGCCAGGTGCCCAGCCCGTCCGACAGCGTGGTCGAGCCCGTGTAGGCCTGGCCGACGGTGTCGGGGAACTTGCTGTTCGCGTAGACCTGGTAGGGCAGGTACTGCCAGCCGGGGAGCACGCCGGTGGCCGACGCCGAGAGCACCTCGTTGATCCGCTGACCGCCGAAGTACTCCGGCTCCTTGGCCAGGAACTCGGGGCTGGTGAGGTCCGCCGTCGTGGCCGGGAAGTTCCCGTGGTCGAGCCGGACCTGCACGCCGTCGCCGGCGTTCGCGTACTGCAGGAAGCCGTAGGCCAGGGCCTTCTTGTCGCTCGCCTCGGTGATCGACAGCGCGGAGCCGCCGTTCTCGGCCGTCGCGGTCCCACCCTCCGTCCACTGCGGCATCGGCGCCACACGCCAGTCGCCCGATGCCCCTGGCGCGCCCGACTCCAGGTTCGCGGGCATCCAGGCGCCCGTGACCAGCGCGGCGATCGTCCCGTCGCCGAGCCGCTGGAACCACTCGTCCGACCACTCGGGGACCTTCGCCACGAGGTCCTCGTCGAGGAGTTGCTGCCACATCTGCGCGAACCGGGCCGAGCCCTCGTCGGCGAGGTCGACGGTCACCGTGGTCCCGTCGACGGCGAACGGCGTCCCGCCCGCCTGCCAGATCATCGACGTCGCGAACCCGGCGTTGCCGTCGTCCGCGATGAGGTGGGTCTCGCTGTCGTACGCGTTGATCTTCCGTGCGGCGTCGACGAACTCGGCCCACGTGGCCGGCACCTCGACGCCGGCCGCCTCGAAGGTCCGCGCGTTGTAGAACAGCGCCATCGGGCCGGAGTCGATCGGCAGGCCGTACACGGCGTCGCCGTCGGTCACGGACCCCCACGTCCCCGGGGAGTAGGCGCCGTCGAGCTCGCTCGCGCCCAGCGGCGCGAGGTCCGCGAGCGACCCCGCGATCGAGAACTGCGGCAGGGCGTAGTACTCGACCTGCGCGACGTCGGGCACACCCGAGCCCGCGCGGATCGCGTTCTGCAGCACCACGTAGTGGTCGTTGCCCGTGCCGACGTTCGCCAGCTCCACGTTCACGTTCGGGTACTCGGCCTCGAAGTCCTCCACGACATGCTCCAGCGTGGGCTCCCAGGCCCAGACCAGCAGGTCGCCGCCTTCCTGGAGCGCGGCGGAGACCGCGTCCGGGGACAGGTCGGCCGCGACCCCGGTGCCGGGCGAGGCCCCGCACCCGGCCAGGACTGCCGCCGCGATCCCCGTCACGGCGAGCAACGCGCCGGTGCGGCGGGGGGTGCCGGTGCCTCGTGCCACAGCTGCTCCGTTCCATTCCTCGTCGACGCCTGCCAGGCAGGCACCCGTACCGTAGCGCCGCACCGGGCGATCCGGGGGAGCGCCGCGCGAGGGTCGCCACAGCGACCGCCGCGGCGGACCAACCTCCAGTTCCTGGCCGTCGGCATCGCCTTCGCGCTCATCACGTGGCGGACGGGCGGTATCGAGACGACGGCCGGCGACGTCGAGAGTCCGGAGGTGCCTGCCCCGGCCGGGGTGCGATGACATCCAGGTGACTCGCGGTGGGGGCCGGGTAGCGTGCTACCCGGCCCCTGCTGTCGGTACCCGGCTCAGCGGGAATGCGGCTCGACGTGGTGGTTCCCGCGGATGACGTCGGCGGGGTCGTACCGGTCCTTGACCTGGCGAAGCCGCTGGAGCGTCGTCTCGTCCGCGAAAGGAGCGCCGCCGCGACGCTCGGCGAAGTTCAGGTACGAGACGGGCGCCGTCCACGCCCGCAGCGCGTCGCGCAGGCGGTCCAGGACGACGTGCGTCGCCTTGACGCTCGCCTCGTCGGGAGTCAGTGCGGCGGTGAAGAGCGCGTAGCGGGCCTCGAAGCCGCTCACGGCGCCGCCCGTGGACTCGTCCGGGGCCAGGGCGCCGCCGAGGTGGCGGATCTCCGTGGAGAGCAGGGGGAAGTCGGCGTCCGGGCCGGTGACCGACAGGAAGGTGTCGAGCGCCTCGGCCGTCAGGTCCGTCAGGAGGAACCCGTCACCGACGGCGGGGGCCGGGCCGGGCGGGTCCATATGGATGGTGGCCAGCTCGACTGGGGTGGTCGGGTGCACGGTGTCCAGCACCGGCCCGAGATCACGCAGGGGCGCGAGCAGTTCGTCGGTCGCGGTCCCGCCCAGGAGCGAGACCACCTCGACCACGGCGAACGACTGCCCGCGCACCGGCTCGGGGATCTCGGGCACCGGCGGGAAACGCAGCAACCGGCCGACCGAGGTGATCTCGCGCGGTACGAGGGCGGTCCACTCCCGCCAGGCCTCCAGCACCTGGGCCGCGCGCTCCAGGGGGAAGAACAGGGTGCCGCCGTGCAGCTCAGGCACCGGCACGAGGCTGATCTCCAGCGCCGCCACGACGGCGAAGCTGCCCCCGCCACCCCGGATGGCCCAGAACAGCTCGGGCTCGCTGTCAGCGCTGACGTGGCGCAGCACGCCGTCCGCGGTCACGACGTCGGCCGAGATGACGTGGTTGGCGGCCAGCCCGTGGGCACGCCCGAGCCAGGACAGGCCCCCGCCGAGGGTGTAGCCGACGACGCCGACGTCGGCGGCGGTGCCCGCCAGGCCGGTCAGCCCATGGGGCGCTACGGCGGCGGTCACGTCGCCCCAGAGCAAGCCGGCGCCGACCCGGACTGTGGCGGCGGTGGGGTCGACGGAGATGCCGGTCATGCCGGAGGTGCGCAGCAGCACCGTCCCGGCGAGCGATCCGAGGGGCGCAGCGTTGTGGCCGGTCGACTGCGCCGCGACCCGCAGGCCGGCGGCGCGGGCGGCGTTCACGGTCGCGATCACGTCGTCCGTGGTGGTCGCGACGACGACGGCGTCGGGCCGCTGGTCGACGGCCAGCTGCCAGGCCTGGCGGGCCTCGTCCCAGCCGGGGTCGCCGGGCAGGACGAGGCTGCCGGCCAGCTCCGTACGCAGCCTCGCTGCGTCGAGGGTGTTCGTGGACATGGGCGCTCCAGTTCAGGTCTTCGAGTCGGGTGAGCGCCCCCGACGCTAGGCGGCCCGGCCGGCGACCGACGGAGTTATTACAGGTCCGAAAGACTCTCTGACCTGGTGTTACGGCGACGGGTCCCGGTCTCAGCGGACATCCGCACGAAGGCTTCGGAGCAGGCCGACGGCGGCGGGGACAGCCACCCAGGCCGCCAGCCCGGTGAGGAACCGACCCAGGTCGCCGGGGTCGATACCGTCGCCGAAGCCGGACACCGCCGCGCTGTCGAGCCACGGCAGGACCGGCACCAGCGCGGGGACGTTCGCCAGCAGGCCGGACGCCATCGGCCACACCAGCACGAGCACGATCGCCGCCGGCGCGTTGCCGATCGCCAGGCCGAGCGCCCACCCGGACAGTGCGCCGATGACCGTGCCGGCCGCCCAGCTGGCCAGTGCGGCCCCGTCGACCGTCCAGCTTGCCTCGACACCCGTCACCAGGGCGCCGACCGGCACGATCACGGCCGCGGCCACGACGGCGAACACGACGAGCAGGAGGGCGAGCGCCGCCGCCGCGACCGCCTTGGCGAGCGCCACCCGCTCGCGGCGCGGGGTCACGACGTACGTGACCAGCGTCGTACGGTGGCTGCGTTCCGAGGTGACCAGGAGGATCGCCATCACGGTGACGAGGGTCCCGCCCGGCACCCCCGCCAGCTGGGCCACCTCGGAGAACGAGACGCCCTCGCGGACGATCAGGGCACCGCCGCCGAACACCCCGGCGAGGAGCGCTCCGACACCGATCAGCACGACACCCGTCACGGTGTCGACGAGCTTGCGCAGCTCCACGAGGCAGAGCCGGGCGATCATGCTGCCGTCCGTCCGCCGTGGGCGGAAGCGGCTCGGTCCGCGCCGCCGGTGAGCGCGAAGTAGTGGTCGGCGACCGTGCCGTGCGCCGCGCGCAGGTCCGCCGTCGCACCGGTGCTCATGATCCGTCCGGCGCCGATGATCACGAGGTGGTCCGCCACCTGCTCGACCTCCGTGAGCTGGTGGCTCGACAACAGCACGGTGCGGCCGCGCCCGGCCTGGTCCCGGAGCAGCTCGGCGAGCCAGCGCTGACCCTGCGGGTCGAGCCCGTTGGCGGGCTCGTCGAGGACGAGCACGTCCGGCTCACCGAGCAGCGCGTGGGCCAGGCCGAGCCGTTGGCGCATCCCGAGGGAGTAGCCGCGCAGCCGCTGTCGTCCCTCGCGCCGGTTCAGGCCCACCAGGTCCAGCACCTCGTCGGCCCGGCGCAGGGGCAGGCCGAGCGTGAGGCAGGTGAGCGCCAGGGTCTCGCGCCCGGTGCGGCCCGGGTGGAAGGCCTCCGCGTCGAGCAGGACGCCGACGCTCGCCGCCGGTCGCGCCAGGGATCGGTAGGGGCGGCCCCCGATCGTGGCCTGCCCGCTGTCCGCCTGCGCCAGGCCCACGAGGATCCGCAGGGCCGTGGACTTGCCGGCGCCGTTCGGACCGAGGAAGCCGGTGACCGCCCCCGCCGGGGCCTGGAGGTCCACCGCGTCGAGCACCACGTTCCCGTGGTAGGTCTTGGTCACGCCGTCGAATCTGATCATGGCGTTACTGCACCACCGGCTGCCGGCCGCCCACATCGACCGGCGGGCCAGGCATGGCCGGCCGATGGGCCGGCGAGGTCGAGCCGAAGGTCGCTTGGGCTCGCGCGCGGCGATTCCTAGACTCGCCAGGTGACCTCTCCCCAGCGCGCCGTGCCCGTGAGCTCCTCTGCTCCGGATCACGCCGCGTCGTCCCGCGCCGTCGTCGGCTGGCTCGTGGTGGTGGGGCTGTGGCTCTACTACCTGGCCCCGGTCCTGGTCCGCCTGCCTGAGGTCTCCTGGCCGTTGGTGGCGCTCGTCGTCGGCAGCGGGACGGTGGGGGTGGTGGCTGTGGTGCTCCGCCGTCGGCACCCCCTCGTCGCGGTGGTCGTGTCCGGCGCGACGCTGCTGGTCTCTCCGGCGGCCCTGGGCGCCGTGGCCTACTGCCAGGCGTCGCTCGCGCGCCGAGCACCCCGGCGCCTGGCGATCGTCACCGGCGTCGGCATCGTCGCCGCGAAGCTCGCCGGGCTGCTCGTCCTGGCCGGCGACGAGCCGTGGGCTGCCGCTTCGACCTTCGAGCTCACCCTGGCCGTGGCCGGGACCGCCCTGGCAACGGTGACCGGCTGGCTGGTCACGAGTCGCGCGGCGGAGAGGCGGCAGTTGTCGGCGGCGGTCCTTGCGCGGCGCGAGGCCGACGAGGCCCGGCTCGAGCAGGCTCGCATGGCCGAGCGGGAGCGTATCGCGCGGGAGATGCACGACGTCCTGGCTCATCGCCTGTCGCTCGTCGCGCTCAACGCCGGTGCGCTGGCCTACCGCACGGACCTCGACTCCGACACCGCACGGGAGACGGCCGCACTGATCCAGTCGGGTGCGCGGCAGTCCCTGGCTGACCTCCGGACGGTGCTGGGCACGTTGCGCCAGGCGCCGGGCGATCCGCCCGGGGCGCCGCAGCCCACCCTGCTCGAGCTGCCCGTCCTCATCGCGGAGGCCGAGGACTCGGGCCAGTCGATCGACCACCGGGTCACGGATGCCGGGTCGGTACCGCAGTACGTGAGCCGGCAGGCGTACCGGATAGTGCAGGAGGCTCTGACCAACGCCCGCAAGCACGCACCCGGCGCGCCGGTCACGGTGCGGGTCGCGCACGCAGGCCACGAGGTGCGGATCCGGGTCAGCAACCCCGTTCTCGGCGTGGGCGTAGGCGTAGGCGTCGGTACCGACGGCGTGCGGCCGGGCTACGGCCTGGTCGGCGTGGCCGAGCGGGCAGCGGGCGTCGCCGGTATGGTCCGCCACGAGGTCGTCGACGGCACGTTCGTCCTGGACGCGACCCTGCCTACCCGGGAAGCCCCATGACCGCACCCGACACGCCCGGCCCGGTCTCGGTGCTCCTGGTCGACGACGACCCCATGGTGCGCAGGGGCCTGCGCCTCGTCCTGGGTGGCGACCCCGGCCTGACGATCGTCGGCGAGGCCGGCGACGGCGCCGAGGGAATGGCGCAGATCCAGCGGCTGGACCCGGACGTGGTGCTGCTCGACATCCGGATGCCGGTGCTCGACGGGCTGGCGGTGCTCGCCCGGTTGCGGGACCGCGGGGCGCCCGGCCCCCGTGTGGTCGTGCTCACGACCTTCCACACCGACGACGACGTCCTGGCCGCCCTGGCCGACGGCGCGGCCGGGTTCCTGCTCAAGGACGCCGATCCGACCGAGATGATCGCCGCGGTCAAGGCGGTGCACCGCGGCGACCCCGCGCTGTCGCCCGCCGTCGCGACGACGGTGATCGCCGCCGCCGCCGGGCGCCGCCGGGTCGACCCCGAGGTGGCCCGGGCCGCCGCGGGGCTGACCGGTCGGGAGCGCGAGGCCGCCGTGCTGATGGCCCGCGGGCTGTCGAACGCCGAGATCGGGACGCGCATGCACCTCAGCCTCGCGACGGTGAAGGCCAACCTCACCCGGGTGTTCGCCAAGCTCGCCGTCGACAACCGGGTGTCGGCAGCGATGGCCGTCCGGGACGCCGGGCTCCTCGACGAGGCTTAGTTCTGCACCTTCAGCAGGGGTGGGCCAGGGTTTGTACGGCCACGCCGATCACGTCGAGCGCGGCAACGATCTCGGGGCGCTCAACCTTGAACCAAGACCGTTGACGCTCAAGCTGATCCGGACCGCACGGCTGGTGCCGTGCTCGTGCTGCTGCGGACGGTCAACGAGGTGGCCAGCTCGACGTGCGGTGATGTGGCCGGCTTGCCGGCGGACATCGCGGTGATGGCCTGGACCGCCATCCGTCCCATGCCGTCGAGGTCCTGATGAACCGTGGTCAGCGGTGGTGTCGTCCAGGACGCCTGGGGTGTGTCGTCGAACCCGGTGACGCTCAGGCCTTCGGGAACCCGGATCCCGAGTGCGTGTGCGGCCGCCAGCACGCCGACGGCGAGCTCGTCGTCGGCCGCCATGATCGCTGTCGGAGGGTCGGCCAGCGACAGCAGGTCGTGCGCATGCCTGGCACCGTTGGCGACGTCGAACTCGTCGGTGCGGACCAGCTCGGGGTCGACCTCGAGTCCTGCGGCGTCCAGCGCCGCGGTGAAACCGTAGAAGCGGTCACGTGCGGCTTCGGAGAGCTCGGGTCCGCCGATCCAGCCGATGCGTCGGTGGCCGAGCGCGATGAGGTGGTCCGCTGCCGTTCGCGCACCGGTCCAGTTGGACGAGCTGACGCTGATCATCCCCCGATGGTTGGTGTCGACGGGGTCCACCATGACGAACGGGATGCCGGCATCGGCCGCGGCCTCGATCAGGGCACCGGGTCGTGCCAGGGTGAGTCCGACGATCCCCGTGACATCGGCGTTGCGTTGCTCGGCGACCCACTCGCGGGCCACCGTCCTCTGCGTCCGCACCCCGCGATCAGGGGCGAGCCGGGTGAGCAGCTCCAGCCCCACGTCTGACGCCTCCGTGAGCACCCCTTGAAGGACACCGAGGATGTACGGCGAGGCGGGAATGTCGAACACCACGGCGACGGCACGTCGGGGAGCTGTCGGTATGTGCGCGGTCGTCGGCCGGTAGTCGAGCGCCGCGACGGCGTCGAGCACACGTTCCCGGGTCGCGCCTCCGACGTCACGACGGCCGTTGAGCACCTTGGAGACCGTGGCCTTCGAGACCCCGGCCGCCGCCGCGACATCCGCCAGCGTCGTCCGCCTGCCGGCTGAGAGCTCTTCCATACGCCTTCTCCATTGTTCGAAATAGTTTCGTGAACCATATCGCACCGTACGCGCAGCAGTCAGTCGAAAACTGACCCTTGCTCCTCACGGCTGCCGCCCTATAACCTCAACCCACAACATGCGTTTACGAAACTATTTCGGCAAGGTGGCCGACTGGTGATCTTGGCGGACCAAAGGAGTTCCCCGTGCGTACAGGTGCGTCGTCGTCAACCCTACGGATCGATGGGCAGGCCTCGGCTGATGTCGCGTTGCGACACGTCTGGAACGAGTCCGTCGGCGCGGGTCGCGCGAACGAGGCCCTGCGCGCGGACTGGCAGGCCCACCTTCGTGAGGCGGTCGATGTCCTGGGGGCGCGCCACGTGCGCTTTCACGGCCTGTTCCACGACGACATGTTCGTGCTGCGGACGGAGGTCGGCGGTGGATTCGGTCCGCCGAAGCAGCTGGCCGAGCCGGTCTACACCTACGCATACGTCGACAAGGTGTTCGACGCGATCCTCGATGCCGGCGCACGTCCGTTCGTCGAGCTGGGGTTCATGCCGCGCCAGCTCGCGACCCAGACGGAGACGCTGTTCTGGTGGAAGGCGCACTGCAGCCCGCCCACGGACATGGGTCGCTGGGTCGAGCTGGTCACGACCACGGTGGAGCACTGGATCGACCGCTACGGGATCGCAGAGGTACGGCAGTGGCCGTTCGAGGTCTGGAACGAGCCGAACCTCGTCCCGCAGTTCTGGACCGGGACCCGCACCCAGTACTTCGAGCTGTACGGGGCGACGGCGGCGGCCATCAAGGCCATCGACCCGCAGCTCAGGGTCGGCGGTCCGTCGACGAGCGTGTTCGTCCCGGACGCGCGCTACGCGGGTGAGTACCACGACCCGTCGGTGGAGTTCGTGACCGCGGAGGCGCCCGATCCGGACGAGCTCGACTGGCAGCCGGTCTGGATCCACGAGTTCATCGAGTACTGCGTCCAGCGAGGACTGCCCGTCGACTTCCTGTCCACGCATCTCTACCCGACGGACTACGCCGCCGGCGCGACGGGCGAGGTCAGTGCCATCACGCGGCACAAGGACGCGACGGCCCACGACCTGCAGCTGATGCGCAAGATCATCGCCAACAGCCCGTACCCGGACGCCGAGCTGCACATCACGGAGTGGTCGACCTCGCCGTCCAGCCGCGACGCGATCCACGACTCGCTCTTCGCGGCGTCCTACATCGTGCGGGCGTTCCTGGCGGGGGCCTCGCTCGCCGACTCGATCTCCTACTGGACGTTCACCGACGTGTTCGAGGAGGGCGGGGGCGGTATCGGCCCGTTCCACGGGGGCTTCGGCCTCGTGAACGAGCAAGGCATCCACAAGCCGACCTTCCACGCCATGGCGATGCTCAACCGGCTGGGCGACCGCCTGCTGGCTGACCTGCCCCACGGTGCCATCACCCGTTCGTCGAGCTCGGGTGACGTCTCGGCGATCTTCTACAACTATCCCGCCGGCATGGGCGCAACCGGGCTGCGCGCGCGAAACACCTACGCCGCGACCCGAGCACTCGCCAATGTGGGTCCCCGGCTCCGGGTCCAGCACACCATCGAGGGACTTGCCCCGGGCGCCGAGGTCACGGTCGAGATCCTCGACTGGGAGCACGGGAACGCCGCTGAGGCGTGGCACCAGATGGGGGAGCCGCTCAACCTCTCCCGCGAGCAGACCGCCGAGCTCCGCGATGTCGCGGACCGGCTCGACCGGCGCGTCCTGACCGTGTCCGAGGACGGCGTCCTCGACATCGATCTCTACCTGCCCGCCTGGGCCGTCGCCTCGGTCGTGCTCCGCACCGATCGCTCCTCGAGCTACTAGCCGAATCCGCAAGACAAACCCGAAAGGACCTCGACGATGAGGCAGAACCGCAGAACCATCGCAATCGCCGCGCTCACGACCATGGCAGTGCTGCTGGTCTCGGCGTGTGGCGGCGGCGCCGCGCAGGACACGGGCGGTGCGCCGGACGGGACGAAGGCACCCACCGGCGGCGACCCGGTCACGATCACGTACCTGCACCGCCTGCCGGAGCCCGACGGTGCCGTGTCGGTCAAGGAGATCACCGACCGCTGGAACGCCGAGCACCCGGACATCCAGGTCGAGGCTTCGGCATTCCTCGGCAGTGCCGACGAGATGGGTGTTCGTCTCGAGGCCGACATCAAGGCCGGCGTCGGCCCGTGCCTGGCCCAGGTCGGCTACTCCGAGCTGCCCGAGTTCTACGTCCGGGGACTGGTCAGCGACGTGACCAAAGAGGCGGCGCCGTTCGAGCAGTACTTCTCACCGGGCTCGTGGGCCGCGATGAACGTCGGTGGCGCCCAGCTCGGTGTGCCCCAGGACGCCGGACCCATGGTGTTCTTCTACGACGCCGCCGAGTTCGAACGTCTCGGGATCGAGGTGCCGACCACGCCGGAGGAGTTCGTCGACGCGGCGCGGGTCGTCGCGGCCGACGGGAAGTTCATGGACGCGTTCTCGGCCGACAACGCCAGCATCGTCGCCGCACTCTCGGCTGCCGCGGGCGACAAGTGGTTCAACACCGACGACGACCAGTGGCGCGTCGAGACGGACGGCCCCGGGTCGCGGTCGGTGGCCGCGTTCTACCAGCAGCTGCTGGACGACGACCTGGTCCTGCGGGCCTCCCGCTGGAGCGACGACTTCGCCGCCGCGCTGAACGAAGGCACCCTGGTCGGATACATCGGTGCCGGCTGGAACGCGGGCTTCATGCTCGACGCCGTCGACGGTTCCGAGCACGAGGGCGACTGGCGCATCGCGCCGATCCCTGACTTCGGCGCCGGCGGGGTCACCGCCCCCGACGGAGGCTCCGGCGTGGCGGTCATGAGCGGGTGCGAGCACCCGGCCGAGGCGATGGCCTTCAACGGGTGGCTCAACCAGCAGGTGGACGACCTCGCCACACAGGGACTGATCACCGTGTCCCACGAGGTGCCGAAGACCTCCGAGCGGTCCCTCCGCCAGTTCGGGGGGCAGGACGTCATGAAGGTACTGGTCGAGGCGACCGGCGACCTGACCACGGACTTCCAGTACGCCCCCGGGATGGAGGCCATGTTCACGGCGATGCAGCCCGTCCTCGCTGACGCCGCGGAGGGCGACCGGCCCGTCGCCGACGCCCTCTCGACGGCGCGCGAGACGGCCGTCGCGCGCCTCCTCGACGTCGGCCTCCCCGTCGCCGAATGACGTCCTGACCCGTAGCGGCGCGAGGAGTGCGCGATCGCGCAC
>NZ_JBHVEG010000011.1:0-68911 GCF_042802395.1 Promicromonospora sp. NPDC057488 | reverse complement strand
GCTCTGAGCTGGCTCAGAGCGAAGAAACTTAGGCCTCGAAGGGGATCAGTGGGACGGGTGCGGATCAGCAGCCCGCGGTCACGGCCCCGTCGTCAGGTACGTCACCTGCCGACCGGAGTTCACCGTCTCCCCCGTGTTGTTGATGACCCGCCGGATGGTGCCCACCCCGCCCAGCGAAACGGTCACCATGTTGTGGAACCGCACGCCCGACCGCACCGGCACCTCGAAGGCCCGCGCGTTCGCCACCGCCGGGTTGACGTTGAAGAACGCGTAGCTGCCGAGCCCCCAGGCCTGGTGGTCGGTCACGGCGTCGCCCACCTTGTACGCCGCCCAGCCCTCGGTGGAGCCGTTCATGTACGCGGCCTGGTTCGGCGGGTCGTACGGCATCTCGTTCTGGTAGAAGTACGTGCGCCCGCGCTCGCCGTTCCAGATGGTCTGGTACTGCTGGTAGTGCTCGACGAACAGGCCGTACATCGTGACGTCGTCGCCGTTGACGATCAGGCCGTTGCGGCCGGTGTTGATGTTCCAGCCGACCGTGCCGCTGTTGCCGTGGTCGGCGCGCCAGATCCAGGCGTGGTCGCCGATCACGTCGTCGCTGTTGACCTCCATGCTCACCACAGCCTTGCCGGCGACCGAGCCGCCCACCCGGATGAACACGTCGGACAGCACCGTCGGGTTGGCCGCGTGGTCGGCGGACGAGCCCGCCGGGCCCACCTGGAGCAGCACGTTCGAGCCGCCCGTCCCGGCGTCGAACATGATCCCGGCCAGGCGCACGCCGTCGACGTCGGCCACGCGCATGGCGTCGATGCCGCCCTGCGGCACGAACGTGGCGAGGCCCAGCCCCAGCACCACGGTGTCGGCGCGGTTGACCTGGAGCGTCTGGCTGATCGGGTAGGTGCCGGGGGTGACCAGCAGGTTCTTGCCGGCGGCGAGCGCCGTGTTCATGCTGGCGGCGGAGTCGCCGGGCCGCACCACGTGGAAGTCGCTGATCGGCAGCGACCGCCCGGCCGGGTTGCCGCCGCCCCACGTGGTGCCGGCCGAGCCGGACCGGACGGCCGGGACGAAGACCCGGTAGGAGCCGTTGTCGTCGACGTAGAGGTACGGCTTCTCGGCGACCTTCGGGGTGGCGGCGATGGTCGTGTAGGGCGGGTTGGGGAAACTGTTCGACGGCGTCCCGGTGCTGCCCACGAACACCTGGTTCCAGTTCGACCCGGTCCAGCTCCCCATGGCGGAGTTCCGCGTGAGGAACTGCTGCTGGGTGCCGGAGTTGATCTGGCCGTCGACCTTCGAGTCGGCGATGAACCCGCCGGACGACCAGCCGCCGTCGGACAGGGCGAGGTTGCCGCGCAGGTGCATGCGCCGGTAGGGCGCCGCCTGGGACACGGACCACCGGTCGTTGCCGTCGGCGGGCGTCACGGACAGGCCCTCCGCGGAGCGCCAGAAGTTCTGCGTGGCGTTCTGCGAGCCGTCCGGCCACCAGTCGGCCTCGACGTGCACATGGCCGTTGATGTTCACGTCGTCGGGCACCAGCCCGAGGCCCGCGACCTGCGTGAAGAAGCCGACGTTGGCGTCGACGTCGTAGGAGCCCGGGTAGAACAGGAGCGCCTGGCGCTGGGTGCCGAACTGGTTGGTCTCCTGGGCGTCGAAGACGCTGTTGAGCTTGGCCTGGACCGCGGAGTCGGACATGGACGTGTCGAAGACCGCGACGTTGGGGCCGAGGTCCGGGTTGGCCGGGTCCGGCAGGACCGGGTCGGGGTTCGGCCCAGGCACGGAGCTCCCGTTGTGCGTCCACTTCTGGTTGGCGGCGCCGGTGCAGGTCCAGAGCTGCACCTTGGTCCCGTTCGCCGTCGCGCCGCCCGCGACGTCCAGGCACTTGTTCGCGGCCTGGTTGACCAGGTCGCCGGCCGCGGTCAGCGTCCACCGCTGGCTCGCGAGCGAGGAGTAGCAGTCCCAGAGGTGGACGACGGCGCCGTTCGCCGTCGAGCCGTCGGCGACGTCGAGGCACTTGCCGAGCCCGCGCACGGAGCCGTCGTCGGCGAAGGTCCAGGTCTGGTTGGCGTTGTTCGACGTGCAGTCCCACACCTGGGGCCGGTTGCCGTTGGCGGTCGATCCCTCGGTCACGTCGAGGCACCGGCCGCTGGCGGAGCCGACGATCGTGCCGGTGGAGGCGGCGACCGCGCCGGGCGACGCGACCACCCCCAGCAGACCGGCGAGCAGGACGGCGCTCAGCGCGCCGACCACCTTCCGAACACGTGACATGGCAGCCTCCGGCAGGGTCTGGCGCCGCGTCGTCGCGGCGGCGCCTCACCCTACCGAGCCACTTACTAACCTGTCAGTAGGTAAAAACCCCTATCAGCGCCGCCGGGGCAGGGGCTTGGGCTCGGCCGGGTCGGCGCCGGCCTCGCCCTCGGGCGCCGAACCAGCCGGGGCCATGGCGGCGGCCAGCTCGCTCTCGTCCGCGGTCGCACGGCAGTACACGCGCTTGCCGCTGCCCTTGCACAGCTCGTGCAGGCCCGCGGCGAAGGCGTGCAGGTCCTCGGGCTCGGCCCGGCGGAAGCGCCGCGAGAGGGACCAGTGCTTGACCACGTCGTCCAGCGTGGTGGGTCGCACCATGCCGAACAGCGTCACCAGGTGGTTGGACAGCCGGATGAGCAGCCGGGCGCCGTCCGGGCTCTCGGCCACGAGCTGGGCGCTGCGCAGGCCGTCGTCGCCGGTGGGGCCGCCGAGCAGCCGCTCCAGCTGGCCCAGCACGGAGGCGGGGTCGACCACGTGGGATCCCACGGCTCCGTCGATCTCGCCGCCGTCGATGGTCAGGGCAGCCGTCTCGTCGTCCGGGGCTGCGAAATACTCGAACCTCATGCGCGCATCTTTCCGCATGTCAGGGGGTGCTCGGTGCCATTCTTCACGCGGGACGTCCCGCGAACCGGTCCGGGTCCATGAAGCTCACGTCGCCGTAGGTCTGCTCGCCGACGGCGATCTGCGCCAGCAGCTCGCCCACGCCCGCGACGTGCTTGAACCCGTGCCCGCTGTCCCCGCCGGCCATGACCAGGCGCGGGTCGCCGCCGGGGCGGCCCACGAGGAACAGCTCGTCCGGCGAGTTGGTGATCATGCACGGGATCGCCTTGACCGGTACCGGGTCCACCTGCGGGAACGCCGCCGCGACCGTCTCGGCCAGGCGGTCGATGTCGCGGCGCGGGTGGATGTACCGGTCCAGCTCGTCGGGGTCGGTGTCGTCGTGCCCGTGGTCGCTGAGCCCGATCTTGATGTGGAAGCCGTCGCCGCTCCCGTGGCCCCACAGGCCGCGCCCGTCGGCGAGCTCGTAGATGAACGACGGGAAGGCGGACAGGTCGAACTGCTGCGTGGCGTCCGCCTTCGGCGCGAACCAGTACAGCGGGGTGCGGCGGGGCCGCAGCGGCAGGTCGGGCAGCAGCTTGGCGTTCCAGGCCCCGGCGGTGACGACCGCCTGCGCGGCCTCGAACACGGCGGTGGGCGTGGTCACGCGCACGCCGCCGTCCACGAGCTCCACCGACGTCACGCGCGTGCCCGGGTACACCTGGGCGCCCGCGTCCATGGCCGCCCGGACCTGCGCGCGGACGTTGCGTTCGGGGAAGCAGAGGCCGCCCTCGGGGTCGAACACCCCGACGGTCCGCTCGTCCAGGCCGGCGTACTGCGGGTACCGGCGTACCAGCTCGTCGTGCACCAGGTGGTGCACCTCGACGCCGGCTGCCTCGGCCGCCGCCGTCGTGCCGCGGACCGGCAGGGACGCCGGGTCCCCGACGCTCAGGCAGCCGGTCTGCTCCACGTAGCTCTCGCCGTACCGCTCCCCCAGCCCGGTCCACAGGTCCAGGGACTTGCGGGCCACGGCGGCGAGACCGGGGTGCTCCATGCAGGCGACCCGGAACAGCCGGGTCGCGCCGTGCGAGGACCCGAGGTTGTGGCCGATGTCGAAGCGGTCGATCCCGGCCACGGAGACGCCGCGCTCGGCGAGCCGCCAGAGCGCGGCGCTCCCGAAGCCGCCCAGCCCGACGACGACGACATCAGTGGTGATGGTGCTCATCCGGCCACGCTAACCCCCGCGGTCCCCGGCGCAGCGCCGGGGACCGGCCGCCGAGACGTCATGCGGGGCGGACCCGGAGGGAGTGCATCCCGCCGTCGACGGCGATCGTCGTGCCCGTGGTGGACGCCGCCTGCGGGCTCGCGAGGTACGCGACCGCCTCGGCGACCTCGTCCGCGGAGACGAGGCGGCCGTGCGGCTGCCGTGCCTCCAGGGCCGCGCGCTCGGCCGCCGGGTCGTCCGCGCGCGCCAGGAGCCGCCCCACCCAGGGGGTGTCCACGGTGCCGGGGTTGACGGCGTTGACCCGGATGCCCTCGCGCACGTGGTCCGCGGCCATGGCCTGGGTCAGCGCCAGCACGGCGCCCTTGCTGGCGCTGTACAGCGCGCGCTGGGGCAGCCCGGCGGTCGCGGCGATCGAGCACGTGTTGACGATCGCGGCGGACGGCGAGCGGCGCAGCAGCGGCAGCGCGGCCCGCGTGGTGCGCGCGATGCCCACCACGTTCAGGTCGAGCACCCGCAGCCACTCCTCGTCGGGGTTGTCGGCCACGGTGCCCTGAGCGCCGATGCCCGCGTTGTTGACCAGCACGTCGAGCCGGCCGAGCTCGGCCTCGACGGCGGCCACCGCGGCCTCGACGGAGGCGGCATCGGTCACGTCGACCGGCAGGGCGAGGTCGGCGTCGGCGGCGTCGGGGTCGACGTCGAACACCGCGACCCGGGCCCCGCCCGCGCGCAGCCGGCGCACGATCGCGGCGCCGATGCCGGAGGACCCGCCCGTGACCACGGCGACGAGGCCGTCGAAGGCGGTCATGCGCGCACCTCCGCGTTCCCCGTGGAACCGGACCCGGAACCGGCCGGCTCCCACGCCACGTACTCCTGGCGCTGGCGGCCCAGGCCCTCGATCTCGAGGGACACGACGTCGCCCGGGCGCAGGTACGGGAACCGGCCCGACAGCGCGACGCCCTCGGGGGTGCCGGTCAGCAGCACGTCGCCGGGCTCCAGGGCCAGGTACTGGCTGAGGGTGTGCACCAGCACGTCGACGCCGAAGATCAGGTCTGCCGTGGACGAGTCCTGGCGCGGCTCGCCGTTGACGAAGGAGCGCAGCCGCAGGCCGGTACCGGCGCCGTCCACCTCGTCGGGCGTGACCAGCCACGGGCCGAGCGGCGTGAAGCCGGGGGCGTTCTTGCCTTTGGACCACTGGCCGCCGGACTCCTCGATCTGCCACGCGCGCTCGGACAGGTCGTTGGCCACGGTGTACCCGGCGATCACGTCGCGGGCCTGCTCGGGCGAGTCGAGGTAGCTGGCGCGGCGGCCGATCACCACCGCGAGCTCCACCTCCCAGTCCGTCTTGCGGCTGCCCCGCGGGATGGTGACGACGTCGTCCGGGCCGGCCACGGTGTTCGGCGTCTTGAGGAAGATCACGGGGCGCTCCGGCGGGGCGGAGCCGGACTCCGCGGCGTGCGCCGCGTAGTTCATGCCCACGCAGACGACGGCGGAGGGCCGGGCCACCGGGGCGCCGAACCGCTCGCCGTCCACGTCGACCTCGGCGAGCGTCCCGGCCGCCAGGGCCGCGCGGGTGCGCGCCACGCCGTCGGCGGCGAGGAAGGCGCCGTCGATGTCCGCCGTGAGCGGGCTCAGGTCCCGCCAGCCGTCGCCGTCGTGCGCCACGGGGCGCTCCTGGCCGGGGCTTCCGATCCGGGCGAGCTTCATCCTTGCTCCTCTTCGATGGTTGGTGCGGGCAGGCCGTACGCGCGCCGCGCCGTGCCGTGCCAGATCGCTTCCTGCTCGGCCGGCGACAGGCCGGCCAGGAGGCTCGACAGCGTCTCGACCCACGCGTCGTAGCGGGCGGCCAGGAGGCTGACCGGCCAGTCGGAGCCGAACATGAGCCGCTCCGGCCCGAAGGCCGCGACCGCGTGCTCGACGGCGGGCCGCAGGCCCTCGGCCGTCCACGCGGTCCAGGACGCCTCGGTGACCAGGCCGGACAGCTTGGCCGTCACGTTCGGCGAGGCCGCGATCGCATCGATCGCCGCCGCCCAGCCGGCGAGGTCGCCGCCGGTGGTGGGGTCGGCGCCGGCGAGCGGCGGCTTGCCCAGGTGGTCCAGCACGAACGGCACCTCGGGCAGCTCGCGCACCAGCCGCGCGACGGCGGGGAGCTGGTCGTGCCGGGTCACCAGGTCGAGCGCGAGGCCGGCGGCGGCCACCGCCCGCATGCCCCGGCGCAGGTCGGCGCCGTCCAGATAGGCCGGGTCGTGCTCCGCCTGGACCATCGACCGGACGCCCACCAGGTGGGCGCCGCCGGGCCCGGACCGCAGCCGGGCCAGGGCGCCGGCGACGTCGGGGTCCGCCAGGTCCACCCAGCCCACCACACCCTGGACCACCGGGGTGCGGGCCGCGAGGGCCAGCAGGTCCACGGTCTCGGCCTCGACCTGCACCGACTGGACCACGACCGTGCCCGTCACGCCCTGGCCGGCCAGCGCTTCAGCCAGGTCGTCGGGCGTGAAGTCGGCGTCGATTGCCGCCATGGTCACCGGGTCGATCCAGTCCTGCGGCGTCCGCGAGCGCACCCACAGGTGGTGGTGCGCGTCGATCCTCTGCGTCATGGCTCAGCCCAGGTCGGGGCGGACGGCCTCGGAGATGAGCCGGCGCCGCTCCACGTACGCGGGCAGGATCGTCACCTCGTCGTCGTCGAACCACTCGAACGGCGCCGTCGAGGCGACGAGCGCGAAGTTGGCCCAGGGCTCGAACGAGCCCGAGCGCACCACGACCTTGGCGCGCGGGGCCCACTGCTCGATGAGCACCTCGTGCGTGGTGCCGTGGAACGTGGCCCCCGAGCCGGTGAAGATGTCCTGCACCTCGCCGTACAGGCGCGGGTGGTGCGTCTTGAGCTCGGTGGCGAAGTGCGCCTCCTCGAAGAACGTGGAGTCCAGCAGCGCCCGCAGGACCGACTGCACGTCGAGCTGCCCGCGCGTCAGCGCCAGGTCGATCCGGTTGGCCCCGGCGGGGATGGGGAAGCCCGCGTCGGTGACCAGCACCACGTCGGTGTGCCCCAGCGTGGCCAGGCCCCGGGCCAGCTCCGGGTGCAGGATCCGTCCAGCTCTCATCGTCGCGCCTCCGTGCTCGTCGTCGTGCTCGTGGTCGTCGTGCTCGCGGTCGTGCGGTCGGCGGCGAGGAACGCGTCGACCGTGGCCCGGTCCTGGTAGGACGGGACGGTCTCCCAGTGCTCGCAGCACAGTGCGGCGACGGTACCGGCAAAGCCCGCGGCGGCGGGCAGGTCCCGGCCCTCGCCGAGGGCCACGGCCAGGGCCGCGTTGAAGCTGTCGCCCGCGCCGTTCGAGTCGACGACGTCGACGCGCACCGGCGGCACCTCGACGGTGCCGTCGGCGGTGACGACCAGCGCGCCGGCCTCGCCGAGCGTGATCACCACGGCGCGCGGGCCGAGGGCCAGCAGGCGGCGGCCCAGCTCGGCGGGCGGCGTGGCGTCGTCGGGCCCGAGGCCGAGGGTCGCCCTGGCCTCGTGCTCGTTCGGCGTCAGCACGTCCACGCAGGTCAGGTCAGTCCCGCGCAGGTCGACCGCGGGCGCGGGGTTCAGGATCGTGGTGACCCCGGCCGCCCGCGCCACGGTGAGCGCGTGCAGGGCGGTGGCCAGCGGGATCTCGAGCTGGGCGAGCGCGACGTGGGCGCCGCCCAGCGCCCCGGCCGCCGCGTCGACGTCGGCCGGGGAGAAGCTGTTGTTCGCCCCCGGGTCGACGACGATCACGTTGCGGCCCGCGGTGTCCTTGACGATGAAGCCGACGCCGGTCGACTCCCCCGGCGCGACCCGCAGCCCGACTGGGTCGACCCCCTCCCGCGCGAGGAGCTCGCGGAGCTCGACCCCGTACACGTCGTCGCCGACGACGCCGAGGTAGGACACCGCGGCACCCAGCCGGGCCGCCTGGACGGCCATGTCGGAGCCCTTGCCGCCGAACGTCCCGCGGAAGTCGCGGCCGATCAGGGTCTCGCCGGGCGCGGGGATGCGGTCCGCCGTCATCACCAGCGCCTTGGCGTAGCTGCCGACGACAGCGACGCGGGCCGTGCCCGCGGCGCCCCCGGGCTCAGTAGGCATCCGGGTCCCCCACGAGCCCGTCGACGATCGCCGGGCCCGAGCTGGTGCCGACCAGCTCGGCGCCGGCCTCGAACAGACTCTGCATCTTCTCCAGCGTGTTGACCTTGCCGGACACCTTGACCCGGCAGGGCGGCTCGATGTTCGCGGCGAGCAGGCGCACGTCGTGCTCGGTGGCCACCTTGCCGCCCTTGCCCCAGCCCGAGGACTGCTTGACCCAGTCCACGCCCGCCTCGTAGGCGATCCGGGTGGCCTTCACCTTGAGCTCGTCGGTCTCCAGGAACCCGAACTCCAGCATCGCCTTGACCTTGACGCCCTCGGCGTGTGCCACGGCCACGATCTCGGTGATGTCGCGGGCGTACAGGTCCTCGTCGCCGCCGATCAGCAGCCCGGGGTGCGGCGGGAAGTCGAACTCGTCGACGCCCTCGGCGACCAGGGCGCGCAGGGCGGCCAGGCGCATCGTCAGGGTGTCGTTGGCCATCGGGAAGTTCAGCGTGGAGGCCACGCGCACGCCTGTGCCGGCCAGCACGTCCTTGGCGAGCGAGACCCAGTAGGGCGCGATCATCGCGGCGTCGAACCCGTACTCGACGCAGGTCTCGACGTGCTTGACGAGGTCGGCCCGGGTCAGGTCCGGGTTGACGTTCGTGTACTGGATCGCCTGGGCGACCTGCTTGGAGTCGGTGAAGTCGACGGTCATTCGGGTCTCCTTGTGACGGGGTGGTGCGCGGGTGCGCGGGTCGGGGCGCTCAGCCCTTGACGGCGCCGGCCGAGAGGCCGCCCATGATGTGCCGCTGCATGAGTACGAAGATCAGCAGGATCGGCACCACGGCGAGCAGCAGGGTGGGGAAGACGATCTCGTAGTTGGTCGTGTAGGTGGACACCGCGGCGTACACGCCGGTGGTGATCGTCCGGAACTGCGAGCCGGGGCCGAGGATGAGCTGCGGGCTCACGAAGTCGTTCCAGGCGCTCAGCGCGTTGAGGATGAACGCGGTGGCCACGATGGGCCGCATGAGCGGGAACACGATGGTCCACAGGATGCGCTGGCGGCCCGCACCGTCGATCGCCGCGGCCTCGTCCAGCGACCTCGGCAGCATCCGGATGTACCCGCTGAAGATGAACAGCGTGAACGGGATCATCGTGGACGACATGAACAGCACCAGGCCCGGCAGGGTGCCCATCAGGCCGAGGGCCTTGAGCACGAAGATGGCCGGGACCAGGATGATCTGCGCCGGCACGAACATGCCCGCGACGAAGAAGAACAGCAGGAACCGGAACAGCGGCGTGGGCGTGCGGGCGATCGTGTACGCGGCCGGGACGGACGCCCCGATCGCCACCACGTTGCAGGCCAGCACCAGGAACAGCGTGACGGCGTAGCCCTCGACCACCGGGAAGCTCGTGTTCTGCCACGCGGCCGCGATGTGGTCGGTGGTCAGGGTGGCAAGGTCGAAGCCGAGCGGGGACAGGAGGATCTCCTGCTGCGGCTTGAACGCGTTGACCACCATGATGTACATCGGTACGAGCATGGCGGCCGAGAGCACGGCCACGACGGCGACCTGGACCGCCCGGCGGATCGGGCTGGTGCGCGTCATCCGACGGCCTCCGCTCCTTCTTCGGCGCGCCTGCGGAGCGCGATGATGGTGAACGACAGGATCCCGGCGACGACGACGAGCAGGACGGCCTGCGCGCACGCGAGGCCCACCTTGTTGTTGGCGAAGGAGACCGCGAGGATCTCGTACGCCCAGGTCTGCGTCGCGTCGCCGGGCCCGCCGTTGGTCAGGCCGAGGACCACGTCGTAGACCTTGAGCAGCGACAGGATCGACGTGACGATCGTGACCGTCACGGTCGGCGCCAGCGCCGGCCAGGTCACGTGCCGGAACACCTGCGGGCCGTTGGCGCCGTCGAGCCGCGCGGCCTCCTGGAGCTCCGGCGAGACCGCCTGCAGACCCGCCAGGTACAGGACGAGCTGCACGCCGAACTGCGCCCACACGATCACCCCGATGAGGGTCACCAGCGCCCAGTCCGGGTCGGACAGGAACGGCAGCGTGGACTGCCCGGCGTTCTCCAGCAGGTTGTTCACCGCGCCCTGGGGCCCCAGGATCGCCTGCCAGAGAAACCCCACGATCAGGGCGGACAGCACGTGCGGGTAGAACATCACGGCGCGCGCGAAGGTGTTGAACGGCGTCGTGCGGCGCAGCAGGAGCGCGAGGCCGAGGGCGGCGCCGTTCACGAGGAAGGCGCCGACCACGGCGATCACGAGCGTCACCCAGGCCGCCGGGCGCAGGTCGCCGATCGGGTCGGCGATGATCCGCGCGTAGTTCTCCCAGCCCACCCAGGTGGGCGCCTGGCTCGGGATGCCGTTGTACTGCGTGAACGAGTAGTAGACGGCGTACCCGACCGGCACCACCGTCAGCCCGGTGTAGACGGCGGCGGCCGGCAGCGTCATCAGCCCGTTCGCGAGACCGCTGAGGAGCCCTCGCCGGGTGGTCGTGGTGCGAGCCATGTCAGCCGAGCTTCTCCGCCTCGTACCAGGCGGTCAGGTCGCCGGCGACGTCGGCCGGGGAGCGACCCTGCCACAGGCCCTGGACCAGCTCGGTGAACTTCGGGTTGAACCCGGCCACCGGCAGCGCGTAGTCGCCGACGGTCTGGTTGCCGGGCACGACGTACGACGGCGCGGCGTCGGACAGCTCCTGCACCATGCCCGCGTACTCGTTGCTGCTGGGCTCCAGGCCCTCGCGGCTGAAGCTGTCCATCTCGGCCTGGGCGGCGATGGCGGCCTCGTCCGTGGTCAGGTACTCGACCAGCGCCGTGGCGCCGTCCGGGTTGGCCGTGCCCTTCCACACCATGTACGGGAAGGCCAGGGTGGCGCCCATCGGCCCGGGCGCCGCGGCGGCGTCGTCGACCGGCGGGGCGAACACGCCCACCTCGAAGTCGGGCGGCGAGGCCGCGAGCGTGGTGCTGAACCACGAGCCCATGGGGTAGACGCCCACGTCGCCCGCGATGAAGTTGGCCTCCTGCGTGCCGCTGTCGGTCGCGACGTCGTCGGCGGTCGTGTACCCGGCGTCGATCCAGTCGGTGACGTGCTCGAACACCGGCTGGAACTGGTCGCCGAGGGTGGACGAGCCGTCCGCGACGCTCTGCTGCCAGCCCGGCGTGGTGACGTTCTGCTGGGGGTGCCAGATCTCCTGGACCTGGACGCCGGTGGCCCAGTCCGAGGCGAAGGCGATGGGCGTGGCCACGTCGTTGGCGGCGAGGGCCGCCAGCGCGTCGTCGAGCTCGTCCCAGGTGGTCGGCGGCTCGGTGATGCCGGCCTCCTTGAAGAGGTCCGCGTTGTAGTACATGAGCGACTGCGCCTGCATGCCGACGCCGACGACGTTGATCGTGCCGCCCGTCGAGTACAGGTCGGCCATCGGGGTGCCGGAGGCCCAGTCGTACTCGGTCAGGTCGAGCACCTCGGGAGCCGTGTCGGGGCCGGGCACGATGGACTCGATGACGTCGGGGGCGGTACCCGCCGCGAGCAGCGACGGGAAGGACTCGGCGACCGACTGGCCGCTGGGGCCCTCGATCTTGACGTCGATCCCGCTCTCGTCCTCGAACGGCTTGACGAGCTCCTCCCACTTGGCCTGCGTGAGGTTGTCCGTGATGTTCACGAGCATGCGCACGGAGCCGTCGTCGGCCGCGTCGCCGCTGCCGCCCTCCGAGCCGCAGGCCGCGAGCGCGAGGACCGGGGTCAAACCGAGCACCACGGCGCCGCGCGCGCGGCGCAGGAACGTAGTTGACATCTTTGTCTCCCTACCTTGGGGGTCCGAGCCGTACCCGGTCTCGGGCTGGCTAGTTGTAATACATACTACATGTGCAAAGTCGCGTGCAAGGGTGCACGTGACGGGTTCACGCGTCGCGCACGTGGCCCCGGTACGGCAGCTCGCCGAGCACCGACACGTCGGTCTCGCGGGCCCCGTCGTCCAGCCGGTAGATGCCGTCGTCCGCCACGAAGAAGTGCGGCGCCTCCGGCAGCTCCAGCTCCTGCGGCAGCGGCGTCTTGTCGGTCCAGGCGAAGAACGAGCGCCCGAAGGTGTCCCGGTCCTTGCGCCCGAAGATGCTGAGGTCGCCCGCGGTCTCCGGGCTCAGGATCGCCCAGTGCGCGCCGTCCTCGACCCAGTAGGCGCGGTCGGAGAGCAGCACCGACCGCCGGTCCGGCACCGCGAACACCTCGGCCCAGAACGAGTCGTGCGTGCTCACGTGCCGCACCAGGAACATCAGGTCGTGGGCGTGCCACGCCGTGCTGGGGGCGACGTCGGCCTCGTTGTGCCAGCCCGTGGCCGACGCGAAGTAGCCGGCCGGCGTCTGGTAGCGCGCGTAGGTGGCCAGGCACGCGTCGACGAACCGGCCGAGCTCGGGGTTGCTCACCTCGGCGAGGATCTCGTCGATCCCGTAGAGGCTCAGCCCCATGCCCGCGATCAGCATGGGCGTGGTGGTGCGCAGCACCGTGTCCCCGCGGACGTACCAGTAGCGGTGGTAGCGGGTGCAGCCCCGCTCGTCCACCCACGCCGACCGCGCCACGTGCAGGCCCAGGCGGACCGCCTCGTCCAGCAGGTCGCGGCGGCCGAACCGCCGGGACCCGAGCACGAGCGGCACCATCATCAGCCCGTAGTACTCGGCCGGCTCCAGGATGCCGCCGCCCGCCCGGTCGGTGGGCTGCCGGTACGCGCCGGAGCTCTCCTCGTCGGGCACGCCGGGCGCGGCGCTGAGCCGCACCAGGGTGTCGAGGTCCTCCTCCAGCTCGGCCGCGTAGCGGTCGTCGCCGGACAGCTCCGTGTAGCGGAGCTTGGCCCAGACGCGGGCGTACTCCTGGTTCACGGTGCCCTCGGGCGTGGGCCGGCCGCCGCCGTACACGCGGCACGCCTCCAGGTTGGCCGCCACGGCGCGCAGCACCTCGGCGACCTCCGCGGGCTCCAGCAGGTGCCCGGCGTGCCGCAGCCCCTCCAGCAGCCCGATGCAGCCCGCCATGTTGTGGATGAGGCCGGCCGTGGCCGACTCCCCCACCTGGAAGCCGATGTGCTTGAACTGGCCGTCGTCCTGGACGGTGCGGGCCTGGAACAGCATCATCCGGCGCCACAGGTCCAGCCCGCGGTCGTCGGGGTGCCGGGCCAGGGCCTCGGCGAACGCCGCCGTCGCGGGCGCCGAGAACGCCTGGTGCCCGCTCGTGAAGTCGATGAACGTGGCCGGGTTGGTGCCCCACACGCTGTGGTTGTGGAAGCCCCGGATCTGGCCCTCCGCGCCCACCCAGGTGCGCATCCAGCGGGCGAGCGCGGTCACCTTCGGTGCCGTCGCGGGCCCCGCGGCGTGATGGGTGGTCATGACGTGCTCCGTCCTGTGGGTGATGAGAGGTGCGGCACCAGGCCGAGGCGGTCGAGCTCGTCCCAGAGCCCGGCCGGCACGTCGCGGGCGATCCGCTCGGCGGACGTCGTCACGTGCTCGGCGGTGCGCATGCCCATGACGACCGACGCCACGACGGGGTGTCGCAGCGCGAACCGGGCCGCCAGGTCGGGGACGGTGACGCCGTACGCCTGCGCGACGTCCGCGACGCGGTGCACCCGCGCGACGAGGTCGCCGGGCGCCTCCGCGTAGTCGAACCGCGCGCCGGGGCGCGGTCGCGGGTTCGCCAGCAGCCCCGAGTTGTAGACGGCGGCCGCGACCACGGACACCCCGCGCTCGACGGCGGCGGGCAGCAGGTCGGCCACGGCCGTGTGGTCCACGAGGGTGAACCGCCCGGCGCACATGACGACGTCGACGTCGGTCTCGCGGACGAACCGGGCGAGCATCGCCGACTGGTTCATGCCCGCGCCGACCGCCGAGACCACGCCCTGGTCGCGCAGCTCCACGAGGGCCCGGACGCCGCTCGTGGACGCCTGCTCCCAGTGGTCGTCGGGGTCGTGCAGGTAGACGACGTCGAGCCGGTCCAGCCCGAGCCGCTCCAGGCTGCCTTCCAGCGAGCGCAGCACGCCGTCGCGCGAGAAGTCCCACTCCCGCCGGTGCGCGGCCGGGACGGCGAAGCCGCCGTCGTCCGTCAGGTGCGCGCGCTCCGGCGTCGACACCAGGGCCCGCCCCACCTTGGTCGAGACGACGTACTCGTCGCGCGGGCGGCCGGCGAGCGCCGCGCCCAGCCGCCGCTCGGACAGGCCGAGGCCGTAGTGCGGGGCCGTGTCGAAGTACCGGACGCCGGCGTCCCACGCGGCGTCGACGGCGGCGCGCGCCTCCTCGTCCGTCGTCTCGCGGTAGAGGTTGCCGAGCTGGGCGGCGCCGAGGCCGAGCTCGGTCAGCCGCGTGCCGGTGCGCAGGGTGTGCTCACGCATGCGGTGCTCCCAGGTGCTCGGGGTGGGCGAACGGCAGCCCGGCGGCGTACCGCTCGGCCTCGGCCGCCACGTGGTCGCCCATGCGGTGCAGCTCGCCGCCAGCCGACCCGGCGATGTGCGGCGTGAGCACCACGTTCGGCAGGTCCCACAGCTCGCTGTCGGCGGCCGGCGGCTCGGGCTCGGTCACGTCGAGCACGACGTCGATCCGGCCGGTGCGCAGCTCGGCGAGCAGCGCGGCCTCGTCGACGACGGCGCCGCGCGCGGTGTTGATCAGCGTCGCGCCGTCGGGCAGCAGGGCCAGGACCCGCGCGTCGATCTGGCCGACCGTCTCCGGGAGCACCGGCTGGTGCAGCGACAGCACGTCGCTCCGCGCCGCGACCTCGTCCAGGGTGCCGTACCGGGCACCGAGCGCGGCCGCGCCGGCCTCGTCCAGCTCGGGGCTGTACACCAGGACGTCCAGGTCGAACGGGCGCAGCAGCTCGATCACGCGGCGCCCCACCTGGGAGGCGCCCACGACGCCGACCGTACGGCGGTAGTTGCCGAGGTCGGCCCGCTCGTCGGCGCGGTCGGGCAGCCGCCGGCTCGCGCGGTAGGACCGCTCGGCGGCCCAGGCCCGCTTGTTGGCCAGCAGGATCGCCGCGAGCGTGTACTCGGCCACGGGCACCGCGTTGACGGCGCGCGCGTTCGCGGCGACCAGGCCGCGGGCGGCGTGCGCCGCGGGGTCGTCGAGGCAGGTGCTCGCCACGCCCCCGGCGTAGACGACGGCGCGCAGCAGCGGGGCGTGCTCGACGCCGACCCGGGGCGCGCCCCAGCCCGCGAGCAGCACCTCGGCGTCGGCCAGCAGCCGGCGCGCGGCGTCCGAACCGGTCTCGGTGACCACCTGCTCGACGTCGACGTCGAGCACGGCGGTGATCCGGGCGAGGGCGTCCGGGGTGAAGATCTGGCCCACGAGGGACGGCGGCCCGAAGGCGAGGACCGCGCGGGGGCGCTGGGTCATGGGGTGGTCATCCTCCTTGGCTGGACCGGGGTGTCCCGGATGGTCAGGCACGGCGCGGGGCGAGCCGCAGGCCGGCGTCGGCGGGGCGCACGTGCGGCCCGGCGGGGGCGGACCACGCCCCCGACTCGCGCTGCGCGGCGATGAGCGCCTCGTCGACCTCGATACCCAGCCCGGGCGACCTGCCGAGAAGTATCCCGCCGTCGGTGATCTCCTGGTCCACGACCAGACCCACCGGGGCCTCGAGGTCCTGGACCTCGGTGACGAGGTGGTTCGGCACGGCCGCGGCCGCGTGCGCCACCGGGTTGGTGTCGTACGCCACCGGGCTCACGGGCAGGTCCTTGCCCAGGGCCAGCACGGACACCCGCAGGAAGTGGGTGATGCCCCAGACGCTGCCGGCCTGCACCACGCTCACGGCGTCCTGGTCGAGGAGCTGCCGGTACTGCTCCAGGCCCGTGAGGTTCTCGCCGGTGGCCACGGCGGCCTGCACGCCGGTCACGACCGCGCGGTGGCCCGGCACGTCCCAGCGCCGCACGGGCTCCTCGATCCAGGTCAGGTCCACCTGCTCCTCGACCTGGCGCGCGAGCCGGACCGCCTGGTGCCGGCCCCAGGACTCGTTCACGTCGTACATCATGGCGGGCTGGTCGGTGTTGACGCGCAGCACGTCGCGCACCGCCGCCAGCCGCTTGGCGTCGCGGTTCACGTCGAGGCCGCCCTTGACCTTGGCGCCCGTGTAGCCGCGCTCGGCCCACTGCTCGTAGAGGCCGACCAGCTCGTCGTCGCCGAGCCCGTACTCCAGGCCCGAGGCGTAGCCGCGCACGAACCGGTCGTCGGCGCCGAGCGTCTGCCACAGCGGCTCGTCCGCCATCTTGGCCTTGAGGTCCCACAGCGCCATGTCGAGGGCGCCGATGGTGCCGAACGTGGCGCCGTTGTGCCCGGACTTGAACACGAACGCGAGCATCCGGTCGTACAGCGCGGTCACGGCCCGCGGGTCCTGCCCGTCCAGGGCGGGGAACACCCGCGCGATGTCGCCGTGCGCCCCGAGGCCGACGCCGGTCAGCCCGCCGTCGGTCTCGACCAGGACGATCGGCACCTCGGTCACGCCACCGGCCACCACGCCGTTCACATCGCCCACGGGGCGACCCCAGCGGTGGATCGTCGTCAGGCTCCGGTACCCGGTGATTCGCATCGTGCTCCACATCGTCGTCGAGACAGCACGCTCGCGACGCTCCGCCAGCATGTCATTCATAACTTATGATACGAGTGACGATAGTACAACACTCGACTACCCTCGGTCTGATGAACTCGACGCCCGCGGCCGGTGCCGCAGTACCCCGCCCCCAGCGGCACCGTCCGCCGCTCGCCGCGGCTGTCGTCAAGAGCCTGGTCACGGCCATCGTGGTGGGCGACTACGCGCCCGGGTCGGCACTGCCGCCGGCCGGCGTGCTGTGCGAGCAGTACGAGGTGAGCCGCACGGTGATCCGCGAGGCCACGACCACCCTGGCCGAGAAGGGCCTCGTCGCGACGCGGCAGGGCTGGGGCACCGTGGTGCTGGACCAGGACCAGTGGAGCCTCCTGGACCCCCTGGTGCTGGACGCGCTGTTCCAGCGCGAGGACCGGCTGGTCTACCTCGACAACCTCGTCCAGGTCCGCGCCACGCTGGAGTGCGCCATGGCGGAGCGCGCGGCCGGCCTGCTGGACGCGCCGCAGCGCGCGGCCCTGACGGCCAAGGCCGAGGAGCTCGCCGGGCTGATGGACGACCCGACCGCCTACGCGGCCGCCGACGTCGAGTTCCACGAGCTGATCCACCGCGCATCGCAGGACGCGTTCGGCCGGGCGATCGTCTCGAACATCCAGGGCAAGGCCCTGCACACGCCGCAGTACAGCGGGCACCCCACGCGCGAGGACCTCGAGCTGACGCACGAGCAGCACACCCACATCCTGGCGGCGCTGCTGGCGGGCGACGCCGAGGCGGCGTCGGCCGCGATGCGCGACCACATCACGGGCAGCTGGGCCCGCCGCCGCCCGACGGAGTGACCCGACCGCCCGCCGGGCGCCGGACGTCCACCCTCTCCCGCGAGCGAGCAGGGCGAACATCCGGCACCCACCGGGTCACGGAGCGGTCTGGAGGCGGTTCCACTCCTCGACCCACGCCGGGCCGAACGCTTCCGCGACCGTCCCGGTCGTCGAGAAGGTGAGCGTCTCCTCGTCCAGGCCCGCCTCCGCCAGGGACGCCGGGCGGACGACGTTCGTGCCCACCTTGTCGCTCCACCGCGCCAGGCCGTAGGTCTCGGCCGGGGCCGAGAACGTGGCCGAGCCGGCCGCGTAGTCCCCGCCGTCGATGACGACCGAGTGGTCGAGCTCGATCCGCGCCGGGGCGTACAGCGAGTCCGCGCTGTTCCAGACCGTGGCCCGGCTGCACCCGTTGGTGGCGTCGGTCGCGTAGTCGGCGGCCGTGCAGGCCAGCCCGGTCGCGGCGACCCGCGGCACGTACCAGTCGGCGATCTCCGGGTACACGATCGGGGTGCCGTCGGAGTAGGTGTGCTCCCCGCTCGTGTAGTGGTCGTGCCAGGTCGCCACCGTCTGCGGCGTGGCGCTGTACTTCTCGCCCGGCCGCACGTCGAGGAACGTGTTGAACCGGCTCTGCACCACCCACGCGTTGGACACCGGCAGGGACTTCTCGCCCTTCTGGTGGTACATCATGTCGTGGCCGATGCGGTCGACGTCGACGAAGACGTTGTCGTTGGCCGTGTTGCTGTGCCCCGACTGGAAGAACACGCCCGAGTGCGCGCCCTGCACCACGTTGTGGTGGAACCGCATGCCCGAGGCGCCGTCGTCCATGTAGAACGCGTCGTTCGAGCCGCCGATCTTCTCGAAGTGGTTGTACGCCACCTCGTTGCCGAGGAACGTGTAGTCCCGGCCCGTGTAGACCACGCCCTGGTCACCCGCGTTCTTGACCAGGTCGTAGAAGTGGTTGTGGTTCACCTTCATGTCGTTGCCCATGATCTGGACCGCCATGTGCGGGGCGTCGTGCACGTAGTTGTGCTCGAACGTGTTGCCCACGCCGTACAGGTACCCGGCGGGCGTGTACGTCGCGAGCTTCGAGAACCGCGCGATCTCGTTGTACCGCGCCACGTTGTCGCCGCGCTCCAGGGTGGCGCGGTCGCCGCCCCCGAGCAGCACGCCGCCCCCGCCCAGGTCGTGCAGGTACGAGTTCCGCACCACGTTGCCGTGCCCGCCCTGGAAGGTCTGATAGTCGGGCATCGCCGTGATGGTGTCGGCCGGCCGCCCGATCCGGACGGCGTCCATGCTCACGTTCGAGATCTCGACGTCGTCGATCAGGGTGTCGACGGCGTCCAGGAGCTGCACGCCGCTCACGAGCGAACCGGTCATGCCGAGCCCGCGCAGGGTGACGCCGGTGGTGCCGTCCAGGCGGAAGAAGTTCTTGTCGAAGGACATCAGGGAGATGTCCTTGCCCTCGACCGAGCCGCCGTCGGGCAGGTAGTAGAGGACGTCGTGGCCGTCGTACCGGTCGATGTAGTACTCGCCGGCCGCGTCCATCTCGGACAGCACGTTGACCACCTTGACCTTGGTCCACTCGTCCTGCGGGATGTACATCGAGGGGTACTTGGCGTAGAGCCGGTCCTCGTCCCACGACAGCAGCCGGACCATGTCGTTGGCGTAGTTGTTGCCGAGGTAGCCGGACAGCCAGGCCTCGGTCTCGTAGCGCGTGCTGTCGATGTCCTCGATCCACCGCGGGTCGAGCTGCACCGGCACGTCCGAGTACTCCGCGAGGCCGCGCCCGCCCAGGTCGTCCACGACGGGCTCGGCCTGCGGGGCCCAGCGCTGGTAGCGGTCACCCTCGGCCGCGCGCCCGCCCACCGTGAAGACCGACGGCGTCATGGTGCGCATCTGCTCGGGCGTCCACGAGCCGCGCTCGTCGGGGTCGGCCAGCGTCTGCTTCTTGTCCTCGAACTGGCCGCGCGGCGTGGTCCCGCTGCGCTCCCAGGCACCCTGGGCGCCGAACCGGCCGAGCAGGTCCACGTTCATCAGGTCCTGCGGCCCGGCGGCGCCCCACTTGCTCCCGGTGCCCCACAGGTGGCACGCGGTGTCCTTGGTCTCGCAGGTGTTCCCGTTCGGGTACTCCGCGAGCGTCTGGGTGGCGCCGTCGACCACGAGCTCCGGGGCGAACGGCTGCTGCACCCAGTTGAAGCCGTTCTTGTACAGCGTGCCCGGGTCGATGCCCTGCGCCCCCAGGTCGTAGACCCAGACGCCGTCGCGCAGCTCCGGGCTGTCGAGCCGGCTGTTCGCCGCGTACTGCGGCTGCGCGAGCTCGTCGGCGCCCAGGTCGGTCAGCCGCTGCCAGCCGTCGGCGGGCAGCTCGTGCGTGCCCGTGATGGTCACCTGCTCGTCGCGGAAGGCGGCGTACGTGACCCACGAGTGCTCGGGGCCGTCGAGCGTGACCGTGTCGTCGAGCACGTACTCGCCGCCCCGCACCCAGACCGTGCCCCGGTGCTGGGCGGAGGTGCGGCCCGCGAGCGCGTCGCGGGCCGCGGTGATCGTCCGGAACGGGGCGCCCCGGGTGCCCGGGTTCGCGTCGTCGCCGTCGGACGCCGAGACGTACACCACCAGCCGTCCGTGCCCGGGGGCCGCCGGCAGCGCGGAGGCGGGTGCCCCCGCGCCGAGCGCCGCGCCCACCGTCAGAGCCAGGGTGACGGCCACCGCGCGCAGCCTCGTCACCGGATGGATCCTTCTCGTCATCGAGAGACTCCCTCGTCGTGTGTCGTGCTCCCCGTCGCCGGGACGGCAGCGCCGACCCAGCGAGGGAACATGTATGACATGTGCACACTAGAGGGAGTTCTCGGGTACCCGCAAGGCTCAGCTCCGGCGGCGTGACCCCCGGACCATCGCGACGCCCGCGACCACGAGCACACCCGCGGCCAGCGTCACCGAGCCGACGGTCGCGCCCGTCGCGGCCAGGTCGCCCGGCTCCGCCGGGTCCGGATCGGGGTCGGCAGAAGGGTCCGTGCCCGGCCCGGGGCTCGGGGCCTGCGTCGCGTTGCCGAGCACGAAGTCGAGCCCGGTCACCTCGGCGTCGGCCACCTCGAAGGTGATGCGGCTCTCGCCGTCCACGACGTACCCGTCCCCGGGGTGCACGACGGCGGTGTAGGTGCCGGCGGGCAGCCGGGTGCGCCAGGCGCCGTCGTCGTCCGCCTTGGTGGCGGCGACCGGCGTGCCGTCGGCGTCGGTGACCGTCACCCGGGTGCCGGGCACGGGCGCGCCCCCGGCGTGGGTGACCGTGCCGCCCACCGGCTGACCCTGGGGCTCGACGGGTCCGTTGACCAGGGCGAAGTCCTCCTGCAGCAGGTCCTCGCCGGCGCTGGTGATGGTGACGGACCGCTCGACGACCTCGGCCGTGTACCCCTCGGGCAGCGTGACGACGATCGTGTAGTCGCCCGGCGGCAGGTCGCCCACGAAGTACCCGCCCACGTCGTCGGTGACGAGCGTGACCGGGCCGTCCGGGCCGGTCACCGTGACGGTCGTGCCGGCCACGGGCTCCCCCGCGTCGTCGGCCACGGTGCCGCCGATCGCCCCGCGGTGCGACAGGCCGAAGTCGACGTCGGTCACGTCGTCCGCCCCGACCGTGACGTCCCGGGTGGCGGGGCCGTCGGCCCGGTAGCCGTCCGGCACGGTGACGCGCACCGTGTGGTCGCCCGCGGGCACCTCGTCGAACCGGTAGGTGCCGTCGGCGCCGGTCGTGGTGCTCACGGTCCCGCCGGGCCCCTCGCGCGTGACGACGACGCCCGCGACGGGCTCGCCGCCCACGGTCACCGTGCCGGAGAGCGACGCCGGCGCCCGGACGACGAAGTCGTTGCCGGTGCTGGCCTCCTCCTGGCCCACGCGCACCGTGACCGGGTCCGGCGCCGAGCCGACGGCGAAGCCCTCGGGCAGGTCGCTCAGCGCGAACGTGTACTCCTGCGGGCGGTCGTTCTCAGCGTCCCAGCCCACGTGGTCGATCAGGTACTCGCCCGTCGAGCTCGTCACGGCCGTGAGCGGCACGCCGCCGCCGACCGGCGTGAGGGTGACGGTCGCACCGCGCACGGGCTCGCCGTCGTCGGTCAGGACCGTGCCGCTGACGGCCACGGGGGCGACGTCGCGCGCCGCGAGGTCGACGCCGGTGGCGTCGGCGTCGCCGAGGTCCACGTCCTCGACCGTCCGCTCGCCGTACGGCACGAGCCCGTAGGGGTGGTCGTCGTCGGCCTCGGGCAGGGTGGTCAGCTCCACGGCGTACCCGTCCGCGGCCGCGTAGCCGGGAAAGGCGTACTGGCCGCTCTCGTCCGAGGTGGTCGTGGCGAGCTCGGCGCCGTCCGGGCCGAACAGCGTGAGCGTCGCGCCCGGCAGCACGCCCTGCGGGGCGCCGGCCCCGTCGACCAGGTTCACGGTCCCGGAGATGTCGCGCGCCAGCGAGGCGAACCACGTCTGGTAGACGGGGAACCCGCTGCGCTGGAAGAACTGGACGGTGAGCGACTTGATCGGCGTCGTCGGCTGGAACCAGCCGGCAGCGCCCGAGGTGTCGTTCGCGTCCGGGTTGCCGAGCAGCTCGCCGGTGGCCGGGTCCCAGGTGGGCACGTCCGCCGGGTCCCCCGTGCAGGACGGCGACCCCGCGCCCGAGCAGTAGTTGAAGCCGCCCTGGAAGCCGAGCTCCGCGCCCGCGAGCTCCCGGCCGTCCACGCCGAGCGCGGTCACGACCGCCCGGTCCGCGTCGATGTCGCCGAGCACGAACGCCCAGCCGCCGGGCGGCGTCGGGCGCTCGAAGGTGTAGGTGGTGGTCGACGGCGAGGAGGGCCGGTCGGCCTGCGGCCGCAGGTTGAGGTACTGCTGGTCGCGGCTCGACCCGTAGACCTCGCCGGGCGGGGTGGCCGCGGCGAGCCAGGAGGACGCCCCGGAGATCACGCCGACGCCGCCGCGCGAGTCGGAGGTCACCGTCGCCTCCGGGAAGCCCTTCGCCGGGAGCCGCACGCTCGTGGACCAGTCCCCGGCCGAACCGGACAACGGGTCCCATTGCGCCCAGCCGGCGGTCGTGGCCGCCGACGCCGACATCACCGGAACGACTGCGCAGACCGCGACCAGTACCGCCGCCGCGAGTGCGCCCAAGCCCCCTGGGGTGCGCTTCACGCTCGACACGTTATGAGACAACCGGTCTCACCGCGCGACGAACGATGCGTGCGCATCGGGTCCCGGACGGGTCAGGCGCCGAACTCGCGGGCCCGCAGCCGGGCCAGGTGGGCGTGCACGAGCGGCAGCACCGAGGCGCCCTCGCCGCTCGCCGAGGCGACGCGCTTCATGGAGCCGGCGCGCACGTCGCCGACCGCGAAGACGCCCGGCACCGTGGTCTCGAGGCTCGCCGGCGGCTGGCCGTCGACCCACGCATCGCGGGGCACGTCCCGGCCGGTCAGCACGAAGCCGCGCTCGTCGAGCGCCACGCCCTCGGGCAGCCAGGAGCAGTCGGGCTCGGCCCCGAGCAGGCAGAACAGGCCGTCGGCGGAGGTCTTGGCCGACTCGCCCGTGTCCAGGTCCTCCAGCCGCAGCCACTGCAGCCAGCCCTCCCCGCCGCCGTCGGCCACGACGGTCCGGGTGCGCACCTGGATGGTGGGGGTCGCCTCGATCTCGCGGACCAGGTAGTCCGACATGGTCTCGGCGAGGCTCGCGCGGCGCACCAGGATGGTCACCGCGCCCGCGAACTTGGCGAGGTGCACGGCGGCCTGCCCCGCGGAGTTCCCGCCGCCGACCACGAACACGTCGCGGTCCTGCATCTCGCGCGCCATCGAGGTAGCGGCGCCGTAGTACACGCCGGCGCCCACGAGGTCCTCGACGCTCGGCACGCCGAGCCGCCGGTAGGTCACGCCCGTGGCGAGCACCACGGTGCGGGCGCAGAGCTGCGCGCCGCGGACGTGCACGTGCTGGTGCTCGGGCTCGTTCGGCGGGCCGGGCTCGATCCGGACCGTGGAGCGCCCCGTGAAGAACCGCGCGCCGAACCGGCTGGCCTGGATGCGGGACCGCTGCGCGAGCCGCATGCCCGAGATCCCGCGCGGGAACCCGAGGTAGTTGCGGATCATCGAGCTCGACCCGGCCTGGCCGCCGATCGCGTCGCGTTCCAGCACCACCGTGGCCAGCCCCTCGGACGCCGCGTACACCGCGGTGGCCAGGCCCGCGGGCCCGGCGCCGACGATGGCGACGTCCGCGATCACGCCCTCGGGGATCGAGTCGAACCCGCCGTAGATCGCCTCGGTCACGGCGGCCGGGGTCGCCGCGGACAGCGCCTGGCCGCGGAACGTGCTGACCACGGGCAGCTCGGCGCCGGGGCCGGCGGCCTCCAGGATCGCCTGCGCGTCGTCGTCGTCCGGCTCGAGGGAGCGGTAGGGAAACCCGAGGCGCTCCAGCAGGTCCCGGATCGCCGCGGCGTTCCGGTCTCCCGGCCCCGCCACCAGGTCCGTCACCGTGACGACGGGGCGGCCGACCGACCAGCCCCACTCCGAGAGCAGCTCGATCAGCGCGGTGTGGAACTCCTCGTCGCGCGGCCCACGCGGGAGGATGACGTACGTGTCCAGCTCGCGGCGCGTCATCGCCTCGCGCAGCTCGTCCAGGCTGTCGTTGAAGTACTCGAACGGGACGAGCGAGACCCGCCGGGAGGTCGCGACGACGGCGGGCACCTGGTGCAGCAGCTCGATCGCCGTGCCGTCGGGCAGGTGGTGCTCGGCGGCGACCATCGCGACCTGCGCGCCCTCACCGACGAGCTCCCGTGCCCGGTCGAGGCACGCGGCCACGCCGCCGGTCAGCTCGATCCGGTAGTCGCGGTCATACCGGGCGCGAAACTCCTGCTCGACGACGTCGGCGTGCTCGCCGCCTGCCAGCAGGATGACTGGCCTGTCGTCCATGGCGCCCAGCGTAGACGCTGACCGGCCCGGCGAACGCCGGACCGGTCAGCACCCTGTCGGTCAGCCCGTCAGGTCAGCAGCGCTTCGCGCCCGAGGCGACCGCCAGCCCGGTGACCGACGTCGCCGTGGACTTGAAGACCACGGTGCGGCCCTCGCCCGCCTCGGCGAACATCTGGGCGCCCGGGCTGCACGAGGCCTCCCCGAGGTAGCGGCCGTCGAGCGTGTACTGCTTCAGGCGCGGCATGAGCGCGTCCGTGGGCATCGTGGCCGACTGCCACGCCTCCTTCGAGGCGTCCTCGGTGACCGTCAGCGTCGTGTCGGACGCCGTGAGCACCCAGGCACGCTTGGCCGTGGACCCGGTCTCGTCGAACAGGATCTCGCCCTCCCGCGTGGCGAACGAGTACGCCCGCACCGAGTTGTTCCACGCGCCCTGCTCGGTGTACCCCGGGTCGCGGTCCGCCACCCAGTAGGCGCCCTTGCCGGTCAGCGCCGGGTAGCTCACGGTCTCCGCGCCGTTGTCCAGGCCGGCCAGGACGGTTCGGCCGGTGCGGGTGTCGAACACCTCGACGCCGAGCGCCCAGTCCCAGCTGCCGTCCTCGTGCTGGAACACCTCGTAGCGCACGTAGGCGATGCGGCCGCCCTTGACGGTCGGCGCGGTCGCCGGGCCCACCCAGTCGTGCTCCACGGTGTGGACCGTGGCGGACCGGCCCTTGAGGTAGTGCACCTCGTCGATCCAGGTCTCGGCGTCCCACTCCGACCAGGAGACGACGTCGCCGTCCATGCCGAGCCCGGTCACGCGGCCCGCCGTGGTGTACAGGGTCGTGGCCCGGCCGCCGGCCAGCGGAGCGGACATGATCCGGAAGTCCGTGTAGTCGGCCGCCATGGACAGCCACACCACCCGCTTGCCGTCGGTCTGGGCGAAGCTGTTGACCCGCCCGTCGGCCGCGGAGACCCGCCGCGGCTCGCCGCGGCCGTCCGTACGGCCCGCCCAGATCGACGTCGGCTCCGTGCCGTCGGCGCTGGACCGCGCCACGGCCCACCAGTCGCCGCCGGTCGACGGCTGCATGTCGGTGTACAGCCCGGTGTCCAGCCGCTCGACGAGCAGCTTCGTGCCCTTGCCGGGCAGGCTCTTCTCCCAGGCCTCGGTGACGCCGCGCGAGTCGAACGCCCGCTCGACGACCTTGAGCTGCTTGCCCTTCAGGCCGTACGACTTCGCCGCGGCGATCACGGCGTCCCGGGCGTCCACGAAGTCGGACAGCGGCGTGAGGTACTCGGTCAGCGCCCGGTAGACGATCTTGTCGGCCTGCTCGCCGCCCAGCGCCTCGCGGACGTCCCACAGCGCGCCGGAGACGATCGTCGAGTTCAGGTGCACGCCGCCATAGTCGAAGCGCGCGTCGGTGTCGATGAGGTGGTTGAAGTCCGCCGTCGTCATGCCGTCGTCGAGGTCGCGCAGGGCGCAGTCGACGGGGGCCGTGGTGCGGCACAGGTCGCCGCCCAGCAGGCTCGCCTCCGGGTCGCTCATCGGGATCCCGGACACATCGACGTCGATCGCGTTGCCGAAGTAGTCGGCGATCGCCTCGTTCAGCGCGCCCTGCTGCCCGCTGTAGAGGAAGCCGGCGGTGTGCTCCACCACGCCGTGCGTCATCTCGTGGCCCACCACGTCGAGGTCGGCCGCGAGCGAGCGGTACTCGGAGTCGCCCGTGCCGTAGACCATCTTGGTGCCGTCCCAGAAGGCGTTCACGAACGGGTTGCCGCCGTAGGTGATGCCGACGAACGAGTCGAGCGCCATGCCGGCGTCGTCCAGGCTGTCGCGCCCGTGCTCCACCTGGTAGTACTCGAAGACCTTGCCCGCCGCCCAGTGCGCGTCGACCGCGCCGATGTCGGTGAGGTCGGCGCCCAGCGTGCTCGACGACGACTCGAACGGGGCGATGCCCTCGGGCCACTGGCCCGCCGTGTCGTAGTAGTCGTTGCGCGTGGCGTCCCAGGTGGTGATCGGGACGGTCCGGCCGTCGGCGAGCGCGTGCGTCAGGTCCGCCGTGAGGTACGTCCCCGTGGCGTCGACCCGCTGCAGCGGCACGTCCACCGTGGTGCCGTCCGCCTTGGTGCCCGTTCCGGTCACCGGCGTCACGCCGTTGCCCGACGGCGGCGGCTCGGTCGCGGTGGACCCGCCCGCCGTTGCCGTCTCCTGCTCGGCCCGCAGGGCCGCGACCTGCTGCGGCGCGGCCAGCGTGCGCACCCGGCTGGAGCTGAGCAGCACGGCGCCCGTGGCGGCGTCGACGTACACGTCGGTGAGCACGGGCTCGCCCGTGACCGGCGCGGTGCCGCGCACCAGGACGTGCCGGGCCAGGATGCCGGCGCCCGACGGGACGATCGCGAGGCCCTGGTCCGTGCCGGTCAGGTCGGGTGCTCCCGCCGTCGGCGACGAGCCGGGCCGCTCCCCGCCCGCGACGACGGCGGCGCCGCCGGTCAGGCTCTTGCCGAGGCCGTCGACCGCGCGCTCGACGGCCGTGGCCGCGGGCAGGGCCGGAGCCGTCGTGTCGACGTCGAGCTCGGTGAAGTACGAGCCCGAGGTGCCCGTGACCGTGCGCTCGCCGCCCTGCTTCTCCATGCGGACCACGTACTGGCCGCCGAGCACGGGCAGCTTCTTGTACCGCTGGTCCAGCCGGACGGTCTCGCGGGTGCCCTCGCGCTGCACGTCGGCGGTCACGAGCGTGGAGTCGGGGTCGGCGATCCGGTAGCGCGACCGGTGGCCCTCGAGGTGGGTTCGCGCGGCAGCGGCCGGGGCGAGCGCGGCGTCGACGGGCTCGTCGAGGCCGTCGACCAGCGCGGGGGTCTCGGTGTCCGGCACCGGGGCGGTCGCCGTGGCGCCCGGCACCGCGGCCGGTACCGCGGCCGGGGCTGCCTGGGCGGCGGGGACCGCGGTCCCGAGGAGGGCGGCCGCCGCCAGCACGGCGACCGCGCGGTGGGGTCTCTGGATACGCATGGGCTTCTCCTACGACCCTCGCGGGCCGGAACTGAACTGCTGGGCCGGCCGCACCCTCGCGCCCGTCGGACGTGACAACTGTGCTGATCGGCGACATGTCCGACAAGGAGAAGATTGCGCACCTGCGCAGATGAGCAGGGCTACGCGTGCGTGCGCCCGAGCAGCCCCTGCTCCGCGGCGAAGAGCCCGATCTGGAACCGGGTGCGCGCACCCAGCCGCTCCGCGAGCGCCGTGACCTCCGCCTGGACGGTGCGCCGGCTGATGTCGAGCGTGCGGGCGATCGCCTCGTCGGTGAGGCCGCCCGCCATCAGGTCGAGGATGGACCGGGTGCGCTGCTCCAGCCGCACGCGCGGCACGGCCACGGCCGCCGCCGCGGCGTCGGGCGGAATTTCGGAGGCGGCGTCGGGGGCTGTGCCGGGCGACCCCCACATGGACTGGGGCACCGCCGCGTCCCAGACCCGTTCGAACAGGTCCGTCAGGGCTCCCACGAGCGCCGGGGCGTAGACCACGAGCGAGGCGCTGCCCGCGTCGTCCCCCGCCGCGGGGAGCATCGCGACCTTCTGGTCGACGACGACCAGCTTGAGCGGGACCTGGGGCGAGAGGCGCAGGCCGGCGCCAGTAGCCCGGCCGCCGAGCGCGGTCTCGAGCGAGACCGGGTCGGTGAACGTGGCGCTCTCGTAGACGCTGCGCAGCTCGACGGTGGGGCTCATCGCGGGCCGCTCCACCTCGCCGAGCAGCTCGGGGGTGGGCTGGAGGTAGGGCGGCCGGGCCAGGTGCAGCACCTCGTGCGTGGCGGTCTCCATGAGGTGCCAGTACAGGGCGCCGACCTCCTGGGCCCCCACGACGACGTCCACGAGCGCGGTGTCGCCCGCCTGGCCGGTGGCCTCCTGGTAGGCCTTCTCGAGGTGGTCGGCGTGCAGCTCCCAGACGGCGATCTCCAGCCGGCGCCGCGCCAGCAGGGTGGTGAGCACCGAGCGCGGGGGCAGCGCCGTCCAGCGCGCGCCCGCCTCCTCGCCCGGGGCCGTCGGCACCCGCACGGCGAGCCCGTCCCGCTCCAGCACGGCCAGCGCGTCCCGCACCTCCGCGGGGCCGAGGCCCACCGCCTCGGCGAGCCCGGCCTCGTCCGCGGCGCCCTGCCCCACGAGGTGGTCGAGCACGCGGACGGCGGGTGGCGTGGCGACGCCGAGCGACCGGCGCACGTCGTCCGAGATCATGGCTTGCCTCCCTGGCACAGGTGATCGCGCCAAGTCACCCTTGCCTCGGCGGCGGGCGGACGCCGTCGGCCCACCCGCTCGTGTGTCGGGAGACCCTAACCCCTCATCGCGGGCGCATCAGCCGAATTCACCCGCTCGCCACCGGCCGGGGCGGACGCCGTCAGTCGACGCCGGCGCACGGGGTACTGGATCGGGTGCGCGACCGTCCAGGCGGCTCCGGCGCAGACCATCTCCTTGTACCGGGCCGCGAGCCGGCCGCCCGGGGCCGCGGGGCGCGCCTGGTCGTCGGCCGTGACGAACTGGATGATCGCGTCGCGGCGGCCCAGGCTGATGCACTGGTGCACGTAGGCCAGCGGCATGCGCGGGAGGCGTCCGCCGGTCAGGCGTGCCGCGACGGAGTCGGCCGCCTGCCAGGCCATCGGGATGCCGGAGGCGCACGACATGCGCAGCGGGTTGCCCAGGGGGCCGTCGGCCTGCGCGGCGTCGCCCACGGCGTAGACGTCCGGGTGGGAGACCGAGCGCATGGTCGCGTCCACGGCGATCCGGCCGCGGTCGGTGAGCTCCAGGGCCGTCGCGGCGGCGATCGGGTGGGCGGCGAACCCGGTGGTCCACACGGCGACGTCCGCCGGGACGGTGGCTCCGTCCGTGGTCACGACGGCGGTGGCGGTGACCCGTGCGACGTCGGTCTGCTCGTGCACCGTGACGCCGAGCCGGTCGAGCACCCCGCGCAGGTGCCGCCGCCCGGCGTCGGACAGCCAGGCGCCCAGGCCACCGCGGACGGCGAGGGCGACGTCCAGGTCGGGGCGGGTCTCCGCGATCTCGGTGACCGCCTCGATGCCGGTCAGCCCGCCGCCGACCACCACGACGCGGCCGCCGGGCGCGAGCGCGGCCAGCCGGTCGCGCAGGCGGAGCGCGCCGGGGCGGCCGGCGACCTCGTGGGCGTGCTCGGCGACGCCGGGCACCTGGTGGTCGTCGAGCGAGCTGCCCAGGGCGTAGACGAGCGTGTCGTAGGCCAGCTCGGCCTCGGGCGCGCCGGGCGCGCCCGCGAGGGCGACCGTCCGGCGGTCGACGTCGACGCCGGTCACGCGGGCGACCCGCAGGGTCACCCCGGTGCCGGCGAGCAGGTCGGTGAGCGGGCGGGCCGGCAGGTCCTGCCCGGCGGCGAGCTGGTGCAGGCGGACGCGCTCGACGAAGTCGGGCTCGGCGTTGACCAGGGTGAGCTCGACGTCGTCGCGGTGCAGCCGGCGGGCCAGGCGGCCGGCGGCGGAGGCTCCGGCGTACCCGGCTCCGAGAATGACGATGCGGTGCTTCATGATCCGTCGGCTCCTGTCGTTCGGGACGGTGGTGCCTCCTGAACCGGACGGCGGCCCGAACCCTGACAGATCGCACCTGTGACGCCGGTCACAGGTTTGCGGTCACCAGCCCTTGATCAGGGGCTCCCCGTGCTCCGCGGCGGCCCACTGCCGGCCGGCCCGGCCGAGCTTGTCCGGGTTGACCTGGCTGAGGACGGCCGTGATCCCGGCCGCGGTCGCCTCCAGCGTCATCACGCCGACCAGCCGGTCGCCGACCACGACGACCAGCGCCGGGAGGCCGTTGGCGGTCCACGCGTAGAAGTCGGGGCTGCCGCCCAGGGCGGCCCGCTTGGCCTCGGCCGGCCGGAACAGGCCGCGCAGGAACTTGGCCACGGCCTGGGCCCCGAGCACCGACCTCGCGCGCGCCGGGACCTTGCCGCCGCCGTCGCCCACGCCCACGACGTCGGCGGTGAGCAGCCGGACCAGGGGTTCGAGCTGCCCGCTGGTGGCCGCCGCCAGGAACTCCTCGACGACCGGCCGGGCCGCCGCGGCGTCCACCGCCGCGCGGGTGCGCTCCGCGGCCAGGTGCTGCCGGGCCCGGTGGAACACCTGCTGGCTGCCCGCCTCGGTGAGGTCGAGCAGGTCGGCGATCTCGGCGTGCGAGAACGCGAACGCCTCGCGCAGCACGTAGACCGCCCGCTCGGTGGGCGTGAGCCGCTCCATCAGCACGAGCATCGCCGTGGACACGGAGTCCCGCTGCTCCGCCGTGTCGGCCGGGCCGAGCATCGGGTCGCCGCCCAGCACGGGCTCGGGCAGCCACTCGCCCACGTAGACCTCGCGGCGAGCCCGAGCGGACCTCAGCTGGGTGAGGCACAGGTTGGTCAGCACCCGGGTCAGCCAGGCCTCCGGCACGCGGATCTGCGCGCGGTCGGCCGCCTCCCACCGCAGGAACGTCTCCTGGGTGGCGTCCTCGGCCTCCGACGCCGAGCCGAGCAGCCGGTACGCGATGGCCTCCAGCCGTCCGCGCAGGCCCTCGAAGAGCTCCACCTCGTCCTGCCGCAGCGGCTCACCGGGCGCACCAGTCATGGCGCGACCCTACTGCGCGAACTCACCCGCTGGTACGGGCCGGTTCGCGCGCCACGGGGGCGGCACCGGCAATACGCTGAACCCACCGTCGGGCCGGGTCCGGTCCGGTCGCCGGGAGGAGAGTGCGCATGTCCTTCGTCACCCGTGGTTTCTCCGGTCGCAGACGTGAGGCGGACCCGCGCCTGCCACCCGGCCAGACGCTGGTCCAGGACTGGCCGGTGCTCAGCGCCGGGCCCACCCCGCGCGTCGAAACCGACGACTGGGAGTTCACGATCCGCGACGAGACCGGCGCCGACCACCGGTGGAGCTGGGACGAGCTGCTCGCGCTCGGGGTCGAGGACGTCACCGTCGACATCCACTGCGTGACCCACTGGTCCAAGCTCGACATGGCCTGGCGCGGGGTCAGTCTCGACAAGGTGTTCGAGAACGTGGAGTCGGAGCACGAGTACGTCATGGCGCACTCCTACGGCGGCTACACCACCAACGTGCCGCTGGAGGACCTGCTGGACGGCAAGGCCTGGATCGCCACCGAGGCCGAGGGCGAGCCGCTCGACCCCGAGCACGGCGGCCCGGCCCGGCTGCTCGTGCCGCACCTGTACTTCTGGAAGAGCGCAAAGTGGCTCCGGGGCCTGACGATGATGCCTGACAACGACCCGGGCTTCTGGGAGCAGTACGGCTACCACCTCTACGGCGACCCGTGGAAGGAGGAGCGGTACTGGTGAGCGCGCAGCCCGCGGACGTCGCGAGCCCGCCCCGGCCGCGCGTCTCCTGGCACACCGGGACCGTGGTCGAGACGCGCCGCGAGACGCCGTCCGCCGTCCGGATCACGCTGGACGTGCCCACGTGGCCGGAGAGCCCGGCGGGCGCGCACCTCGACGTGCGGCTCACTGCCCCGGACGGCTACCAGGCGAGCCGCTCGTACTCCGTCGCCTCGGCCGCGCCCTCCGGCGAGGTGGTCCTCGCGGTCGACGAGGTGCCCGACGGCGAGGTCTCCCCCTTCCTGGTGCACGACCTGCGGCCCGGCGACCAGGTCGAGCTGCACGGCCCGCTCGGCGCGTTCTTCGTCTGGCGGCCCGGGCAGAGCACCCGCCCGGTGCAGCTCGTCGCGGGCGGCTCCGGCGTCGTGCCGCTGTACGCCATGGCCGCCGCGCACGGCGCCGCCGCCGACACCGTGCCCTTCCGGCTGCTGTACTCGGCCCGCACGCCCGCCGACGTCTTCTTCGCCGACGAGCTCGCCGCGCTCGCCGGGCCGGACCTCGGGCTCGACCTGGTCTACACGCGGGCGGCGCCGGACGGCTGGCCGGACCCGGTGGGCCGACTCACGCGGGAGACCCTCGCCGCGCGCACCGTCCCTGCGGAGCAGCGCCCGCACGTCTACGTCTGCGGCTCGACGGTCTTCGTCGAGACGGTCGCCCGCTGGCTGCAGGACCTGGGCCACGCCGCGGCGGACATCCACACCGAGCGCTTCGGAGGTCTTTAGATGACACACCACCTCGACGGCAACGTGCTGGCCGGAGCGCTCTCCGAGGTGTTCCGGGCCGACGTGACGGCCGCCCGCGGCCGCTGCGGCGGCTGCGGGCACATGGCCGTCCTCGGCGAGGCCGTGGTCTACACCGACGCGCCCGGGCTCGTGGCCCGCTGCGCCGGGTGCGACCAGGTGCTCGCGACGGTCGTCGACGCGGGCGACCGCGTGATCCTGAGCCTCGCCGGCCTGAGCGCGGTCGAGCTGCGGCGCTGACCCCCTGCTCCACTTGACCTGTGCCACCCGGCGGCGGACCGTGGAAGGGACGGCAGCGCCGTCCGGACGCTGCCCCGAGCACACAGGGAGAGTCCGACATGTACGTACGCACTACCGAGGTCCAGGGTGATCCCAGGGGGATCGACGACGGGCTGCGGATCGTTCGCGAGGACGTGTTCCCGGCCGTCACCGCGATGGACGGCTGCGTCGGGATGTCCATGCTGGTCGACCGCGAGTCCGGCCGGTGCATCGCCACGACGGCGTGGCAGTCGATGGACGCCATGCTGGCGAGCGCCGACGCCGTCCTCCCGCTGCGCGAGCGTGCGGTCCAGGCGCTGGGCAGCACCGGGGGCAGCGACGTCAACCAGTGGGAGGCCGCCGTCGTCCACCGCGACCACGCCACGCCCGACGGCGCCTGCGCCCGCCTCACCTGGCTGAGCGGCGGGCAGGACATGGTCGACCGCTGTATCGACCTCTACCGCATGGTCATCCTGCCGCAGCTGCAGGAGATGGACGGGTTCTGCAGCGGCAGCCTGATGGTCGACCGCGAGCGGGGCCGGGCCGTGGGCACCACCGCGTTCGACAGCATGGAGGCCGTCGTGCGCGCACGGGAGGCCACCGCCCACATCCGCGAGCGCGTGGTCCGTGAGCTGGGCGCCACGGTCGACGGTCTCGAGGAGATGGAGATCGCGTTCGCGCACCTCCACGTGCCAGAGATGGCATGACGCCGGTCAGGGCTCCAGCCCGGTGAGCCCCTTGCCGGTACGCAGGTCGAGCGGCACCGAGACCTGGTCGTGCGCGACCAGCCAGGTGCCGCCCTCCCTGCGCAGGCAGAACGTGGCCCGCACCCACATGCCGCTCGTCGCGGTGCCGTCCGCGAGCGTGCCGCAGAGCCGGCCGAACCCGTACCCGTACGCGACCGTGTCGCCGACCGTGAGCGACAGGTCGCGCAGCTCGTAGCGCACCTCGTCGAAGACGGCGAAGACGCGCGCCCAGTTCTCCAGCTTCGCGTCGACACCCACGTGCCGCAGCGGCGGCTCGACGTCGAAGGACACGACGTCGGCCGCGTAGACCTGCCGCAGCCGGCCGAGGTCCTTGGCGCGCAGCCCTTCGACGATGCCGTCGAGCTGCCGCCGGACCGCGGCCTCGTCGTCCTGTGCTCGCGTGGTCATCTCAGCGCCCCTTCCGTCCGGTGCTCTCTTACCGGTGTGACGGACGGGCCGCGCGGAACGTGACCGTCAGGGGCCCTCGGCTCCCCCGCCGAGCACCAGGTCGAGCGTGTGCGCGCCGGTCAGGTCCGCCGGCACGCGGACGGCGGCGGGATCGCCCGCGACGCCGTCCAGCGCGAACGCGGTGACCCGGTCGCCGGCGCCGCTCAGCCGGACGGTGAGCTCGGCGTCCCGGTACCGCAGGCCGCTGAGGGCCGCGTCGCCCCAGCCGGCCGGCAGCGTCGGGGCGAGGCCCAGGCCGGCGGGCTCCGGCCGCAGCCCGAACACGCCGTCGTGGACCATCCGCAGGAACGCGGACGCCGACCAGGTCTGCTCGGGCTCCGAGTCCCAGACGCGGCCGGTCTGGTAGCCGCCGTCGACGGCGCCCGTGGCGGCGTCGTAGATCTCGTAGTAGCTGCCGGTGCCGTGGAACAGCCGGGCCAGGCTCGTCACCTCGGCCGCGAACTGCGGGAGATGGCCGCTCCGGGCGAGGGCGTCGGCCCAGAAGCCCTGGACCACGGGCCAGACGATGTCGTTGTGCCGGCCCGCGTGCCCGACGGCGGCGTACCGCCCGAACCGCGGGTGTACGCCGGTGATGCCGTGCGGCGAGACGTGGGCGCCCCGGACGACCGCCCGGGCCCGGTCGCCGTCGGCCAGGCCGAACAGGATCGCGAAGGAGAGGCCGGCGCCCTCCTGGTAGTCCTGGAGCTCCCCGGCCGCGGGGCCCTCGGTCGCGACGGTGTAGCCGTAGCGGCCCCGGGCGGGCTGCCAGAAGTGCGCCTCGACGGCCTCCGCGAGGCGCGCGGCGCGGCGGGCGTGGTCCTGGGCGGGCCGGCCCAGCTCGTCCGCCATCGCCGCGAGGGCCGTGTACGCCCCCGCGTAGAGCGCGTTGGTGCTCAGCGCGAGCTGGGTCACCGCCACGGGGTGGTCGAGCACGAAGCTGCTCGCGCCGTCGTCGGCGCCGACCAGCGGGTCGGGGTAGCCGGCGATCCCGTCGTTGAAGAACGACGGGCCCCGGAACAGCCCTCGCGCGGCGTCGTACTGGGCCGCCTCGCGGAGCGCCACGGTCCGGGCCGCCGCCTCGTACGCGTCCCGCAGGAAGTCGCGGTCGCCCGTGACGAGGTAGTGGTGCCAGGCGGCCCGGACCCAGATCACCTGGTCCCACCACTGGTCGTCCTGCTGGACCACCCGGCCGCCGTCGTCCTGCCGGGTCACCACCGACCACAGGGTGTTGCGGGCGACGTCCGGTGCGAGCAGGCTGCCGGCGTTCCACGAGTTCACCGCCGCGTCCCGGGTCCACGGCTGCGCGTAGCCCCCGCCGGCGCGGAAGAACGTGCCGACGCCGGGGTCCAGCAGGCCCGAGCCGCCGTAGACGTCCGGGTCGCAGGGCACGGTGTTGGTCACCAGCAGGTTGGTCAGGGCGCCGGCGTACGCGGGGCCGAGCAGGGCCTGCGTCTCCGGGTTCGCGAACAGGACGGCGGGCACGGCGGCAGCTCCAGGGGTCGGTCGGGATGACCCGGTCAGTCCACCAGAACGACGTCGCTCGCGTAAGCCGTCACCTCGGGCGGGGTCCAGTCCTCGTCCTCCTCGTCGCCCGAGTCGTCGTCACCCGAGTCGTCGTCACCGGTGCCGGAGCCACCGCCGTCGCCGGGGTCCGCGTCGTCGCCGGTCCCCGCGTCCTCGTCCGGCGGCGGCTCGGTGACGCACTCGCCGTCGATCATCCAGCCCAGGCCGCCGTCCAGGCAGACGCCGCCGCTCAGGCGGATGCCCGCCGTCGCGTGCGCCGCCGAGCCGATCTCGGTGCCCGGTACCAGCTCCTGGTGCCGCACCTTGGCGGTGACCCGCAGACGCTCGACGTCGACGTCGAGGTCGACCAGCTCGGCGCCGTTGCGCTCGGCGTACTCCTGGGCCGCCGCGTACATCTCCTCCTCGGTGCCCGGACCGAGCAATGCCTCCTCGAGCAGCTCCCAGAATGCCGAGCGCTCACCGCCCAGGAGGTGCAGCGCGGGCAGCAGGCCCAGCCGGTCGTCCCACTCCTGGGCGGCGGCGAGCGCCGCGGCGTCGGCGGCGGTGCCCGCCTCGCGGCGGTCGTTCGTGGCCGAGCCGAACATCACGATCACCAGCACCGCGGCGGTGAGCATCCCGACGGCGACGGGGATCGTCATCACGTGCATGGAGCCGCGCTCACGGTCGTCGGTCCGTCGGGGCATGGTCACTCCTGGTCCGGGTGGGTCGCAGCGTCGGTCACGGGCACGTCGGTGATGCGGAACCGCTCCGGGGCGTCCACGGTCACGGTGTCCTGGCCGGTGTCGGGCCAGTAGACGGTGACCGTGGCGCGCTGGCCCTGGTCCAGCGTCCCGACCTCCTCGTCGCCGAGCAGCCGGCGCAGCACGAAGCCGCCCGTGCGCTCCTCGCCCACGTAGTCGTAGGGCAGCACCCGCTCGCGGGCGCCGAGCAGCGAGAGGTTGTGGGGGCCGGCCACCTCGGCGAGGGCGCCGAACCTGCGGTCACCGAACATCTTCAGGTGGGCCGGGAGGAACCACGCGGGGTCGATCGCGGTGCCGTCGGTCCGCTCCGTGACGAGCGTGCCGACCAGGGCGCCGGGCCGCCGCTGCACCGACTCGACCTCGACGCTGTACTCGCCCCGGTCGGTCTCGATCGTGACGGCGGCGTCCCGGGCGGTCGGGGCGTCGGTCACGGGCGCCTCGCTCTCGGCGGACGTGTCGACCACGAGGTGGCCCTGGAAGTGGATCTCGACACGCCGGTTGGCGGCGCGGGCCTCGGCGCTCCGGCCCTCGGCGACCGGCTCGGACTCGCCGCGGCCCTCCTCGGTCACGGTGAAGTCGCCACCCAGGTCGGCGCGCAGGCGCTCGGCCACGGACCGGGCGCGTCGCTCGGACAGGGCCTGGTTGTAGGCATCGGTGTCGACGTCGTCGGTGTGCCCCACCACGTGCACGTCGCCGGCGTCGGCCTGCTCGACGATCGAGGCGGCGGCCCGCTCCACGACGCCCCGCGCGGACCGCGACAGCGTGTCCTGGTCCGAGTCGAACAGGACGTCGGAGGCCAGGGTGACCGTGACGTCGTCGTCCTCGGCGGCGGTCGCGGACCCGGCGTCGTAGCCCTGGGTGAAGGCGCGCAACTCCTTGGTCACTGCGGTCCCGGCGCCGCCGGTCTGCTCGAGGGCCGCGTCGAAGCCGTCGCCCGCGGCGACGACGGGCACGGTGACGGCGCCGTACCCGGGCAGCAGCACGTCCACCGAGTCCCCGGCGGGGGCCGCGAAGACGGCGACGGCGGAGCCGGTCAGCGTGTCGTCGTCGCCCCGCTCCTGGTCGAGCTCCGCCGCGGGGGTCCCGTCGGCGGCCCGGGCCACGGGGTGCACCACCTGGGCCTCGGTGTCGACGAGGCGGACGCCTCGGCCGTCGGTGACCGACTTGCCCAGCCCGCCCAGGCTCAGCGGGACGGTCCCGGAGCCCAGGGAGGCGTCGCCGGCCGGCTCGGCGGTGTACTCGTAGCGGAGCACCGCCAGGTCGCCGTCGGCCTCGACCGGGCGCAGGTCGAACCGCACGCGCGCGTCGTGCAGCTCCCGCTCCACGGAGACGACCTCGTCCGGGGGCGCGGTGGCGCCTCCGGACGAGGTCGGGGATCCCGATGCGTCGGGTGGCGGCGTCACCGTGTCGGCCCGGTCGTCGGGGCCGGTCAGGCCGCAGCCGGCCAGCAGGCCGACAAGACCGACGGTGAGCGCCGCGCGGTGTACCTGACGCATCCAGTACCTCCGTTGAGTGGGGTGGAGCCTTACTCGCCGCCGCCCGCGCCCGCGATGTCGTTCACGGCGTCGGTGAGCTGCGTGACGATCGCGTCGCCGACGTCGCTCGCCGCGGCGATGACGATACCGACGACGGCCACGACCAGCAGGACCGCGCCGACGTACTCGACGGTGCCCTGGCCGGCCTCGTCGTCACGGGCCCGGCGGGCCGCACGCTCGGCGACGGCCGCGAGCGCGATGCGGGCGGCGGTGGCCTTCTCGATCAGCTTGTTCATGGTGTCCTCCACGTTCGGTGTCCGGTGACCGGCCGCGGATCGGACCGCGGCCACACCAGAAAACCTACGGAGCGGCGGCCCGCGGCCCCAGGGTGTGCGGGCCTGGTCGGGGGCCTGTTCTGCCTGGGCCCACGGCACTACCCGGCTCCGGGCCCCGCTGCAGCCAGCGCACGATCGCCTGGCTGCGCGTGGTGACACCGAGCTTCGCGAAGAGGCTGTTCACGTGGTTCTTGACCGTCTTCTCGGAGATGAACAGCCGGGCCGCGACCTCGCCGTTGGCCAGGCCGTCGGCCACCAGGTCCATCACCTCGGCCTCACGCCGGGACAGCAGGTCGCGTACCGCGGGCCCGCGGGGCGGGGCGGCCGACGGCGGGGCCACCCCGGAGACCACCTGGCTCCCGCTCCGGCAGAGCCGGACCGCGGCGACCATCGCCTCGGGCTCCAGCGCGCCGTGCACCAGGTACCCGGCGGCGCCGGCGGCGATGGCCTCGGCGACCGTCTCCGGGTCGTCGGTGTGGGTCAGCATGACGACCGTCGCCCCGGTGAGCTGGGGCAACAGCTCCAGCCCGCTCATCCGGGGCATCCGCACGTCCAGCAGCACGACGTCGACCTGGCCGGCCCGGACGTACGCGATCGCCTCGTAGGGGTCGCCCGTGTCGGCCACGGACGTCACGCCCGGGGTCCCGTCCAGGAGCGTCCGCAGGCCCATCCGGATGATGGGGTTGTCGTCCACCGCGAGTATGCGCATCAGGCTGCCTCCGCCAGTGCTCGGGCCGGTTCGGCGGGCAGCACCACCGTGACCACGGTGCCGCCCTCCGGACCGGCTTCCCAGGTCGCGTCGCCGCCGCAGAGCTGAGCCCGCTCGCGGACGCCGCGCATGCCGTAGTGCCCGCCGTGCGAGCCGCCCGTGTCGAGCGCGGAGCCGCCGCCGGGCGGTCCGGCGGCACCGAGCCCGGCGCCGTCGTCGGACACCACCACCCGGACCGCGCCGTCGGTGACGGCCACGCCGACCGACACGCGGGACGCGCCCGCGTGCTTGCGCACGTTCTCCAGCAGCTCGGTCACCACGGCCCGGACGTGCCGCGCGCGGCCCGGCCCGGCGACGGCGTCGACCCCGGGGTCGACGTCGGCCGCCGCGGGCGTGCCGGTGCGCTCGGTCCAGCGGCCGACCGTCCCAGTGAGCAGCGCCGCCAGGCCCTCGGGATCGTCGCGCAGCTCGCCGAGCGCGCGGCGCGTGTGCTCGTGGGCCGTACGGACGGCGGCGCCCAGCTCGCGGGCGACACCGACCGTGTCCGGCGCCGCGCCCTCGCGGTCGAGCCGGTCGGCCAGGCCGCGCGCGGCCAGGGCGAGGCCCGCGAGGTCTCCGGCCACGGTGTCGTGCAGGTCGCGGGCCAGGCTCAGGCGCTCGGCCAGGGCCGCCTGGTCGGCGCGGACGGCGGCCAGCTCGGCCGCCTGCACCGCCTGCCGCCGCAGCCGCCGCCCGAGGTGGGTCCCGGTCCAGGTCATGATGATGGTCAGCACCGCTCCGGCGGCGCCCGTGACCAGGCCGCGCCAGCCGCCGTCGTACCCCGTGAGCTGGTAGAGGCACAGCGGTGCCGCCATCACTAGCGCGAGCCGGAGCCCGGCGAAGAGGCCCCACAGGGCGGCGGTCGCCGCGGCGTAGACCGCCATGAGCGGCGAGCCGGCCAGCGGCAGCAGCGCCACGACGGCCACGGCGGTGTCCCCCGCGAGCAGGATGCCGTTGCGGGCGTAGAACCGGCCCCGGGTGTCCCAGTTCAGCGCGGGCACGAACGAGAACGGCGCGGCGAGCACCACCAGGAACACGCCGAGCCAGCCCGCGCCGTCGAGCAGCGCGAGCACCAGGGCGAACGCCAGGACCACGAGCCGCACCTGGCACAGCAGGCGCACCGCCGGGCCGATGGCGCGCTGGGTCAGCGCGTCCATGGCGTGCTTCGGGCTGAGCCGCTCAGAAAAGTTCACCGAGCACCCCCGCGTTCGCGACCAGCACGGCCGAGACGATGAGGATCAGGGCGCCCGGCAGGATCGTCATCGTCACCGCCAGGGACACCAGGGGCGCCGCCCGGGCCGCGCGCTGCCGCACCGTCTCGGCGTGCTCGCGGCGCACGTCCGAGGCGATGCCGGTCAGCGCGTCCGCCAGCGGCACGCCCAGCTCCTCGGCCTGCAGCAGCGCCGTCACGAAGGACCCGACGGCGGGCGACTTGCTGCGCTCGCGCAGCGCCACGAAGGTCTGCCGCCGGGACGCGCCGACGTTCATCTCCTCCAGGGCGGTACGCATCTCGGCCGCCAGGGCGCCGCCGTGGAACTCGCACACCCGCTCCAGGGCCTGCCGGAACCCGAGGCCCGCCGTGACGGTGACCGCCAGCACGTCGAGGAAGTCGGGCAGCTCGGTGTCGATCTGCCGCCGGCGCCGGGCCGCCTCGGTGTACAGCCAGATCCGCATCCAGGCGCACAGCACCAGGCCGATCGGCACGCCGACCGTCCACAGGTCCTGGACCACGAACAGCAGCCCGAACAGGACGCCGAGCAGCACGAGGCCCGCCTCGCGCCGCACGAACATCGTCAGGGTCACGCCCTCGGGCCGGCCCGCCCGCCGGATGACGGTGTCGAGCCGCTGCAGGCGCTGCCGCCCGTACAGCCGCACGGCCAGCGGCAGCAGCGGCGCCCCGATCCGGTCCAGCACCGCCACGAACCCGCGCGGCCGCTCCTGGGCCTCGGGTGCGTACTCGGCCTCGACGTCCTCCAGGCCCGTGCTGGTCAGCAGCCGCAGCGCGACCATCCCCAGCACCGCCGCCAGTGCGGCGCCCGCCGCGACGATCAGCCCTTCCACGTCACACCTCCACCCGCGACAGCCGCCGGACCACCAGGTAGCCGACGACGAACAGACCGGTCGCGACCAGGAGCACCACCTGGCCCGCCAGGTTCGTGATCATCACGTCCACCACGCCCGGGCTGAACGCGTTCATCAGCGCCACCGCGCCGAACGCCAGGAAGATCACCGTGTACCCGGAGAACTGGGCGCCCATCGTGGACGTCACCACCTCGCGGCGCAGGCGGCGCCGCTCCTCCAGCGTCTGCCCGATACCGCCGAGCGCGGTGACCAGCTCGCCGCCCGAGCGGCCCTGGATGGTCAGCGTCTGCACCAGCACCGACAGCTCCCGGGACGGCAGCCGCTCGCTCAGCCCGGACAGCGCGTCCCGCATGGACCGGCCCACCGCCATCTCCGCGCTGACCTGGGCCACCTCGGACGCCGCCGGCTCGGACATCTCCTCGGCCGCCATCTCCAGGGAGCGGCGCACGGCCAGCCCCGCCGAGGCGCCGTTCGCGAGCAGCCGCGCCAGCTCCGGGAGCTGCGCCACGAACCGGTCCACGCGCTGCTTGCGCCGCCGGTCCAGCCAGCGCTGGGCGCCGATCGCGACCAGCAGCACCGCGAGCGCCGCCGTGGCCCAGCCGAACAGGGGCAGCACGGCCAGGCCCGCCAGGACGGCCCCGGCGCAGGCGGCCGTCAGGAACAGGGACGGCGACCAGGCCGGTAGGCCCGCGCCGGCGAGCAGCGCCACGAGGCGCTGGCCCCAGCGCCGCCGGGCCAGCCGCTCGTCGAGGCGCGTGAACACGGAGACCCCGGCGAGCTGGTCGAGGTCGGCGGTCTCGACCATGCGCCGCTCGGTCTCGGCGTTGCTGACGAGGGTCGCCACGGTGGCGGCGGCCATCAGCAGGGTCACCAGCAGGCCCGCGGCGATCAGCAGGACGGTCACGACGCACCTCCCGTGGGGGCGGGCGCGGCGGGGGCCGCCGCGGTCAGCACCGTCTCGCCCGCCCGGTGCAGCCGCTCCAGCAGGTCGGCGGGCACGGGCTCGGGCACGAACCGGCCGGCCACCGTGCGGTCGGGGCCCAGCGGCTCGGAGACGAACCGCATCAGGGGCGTCAGCGCGTACTCCTCGCGCCGCCGGGAGGTCACGGCCTGCACCTCGAGCACGCGCCGGGACCCGTCCTGCGCGCGCTCCAGGTGCACCACCAGGTCGATCGCCGAGTTGATCTGGTCCCGCAGGGTCGCCGAGGGCAGGTCGAGCTCGCTCATCGAGGCCAGCGTCTCCAGGCGGCCCAGCGCGTCGCGCGCCGTGTTCGCGTGCACCGTGGCCACCGAGCCGTCGTGGCCCGTGTTCATCGCCTGGAGCATGTCGAGCGTCTCGCCGCCGCGCACCTCGCCGACGATGATCCGGTCGGGCCGCATGCGCAGGGCGTTGCGCACCAGGTCGCGGATGGCGACGGCGCCGCGCCCCTCCACGTTCGCGGGCCGGGACTCGAGCCGCACCACGTGCCCCTGCTGCAGGGAGAGCTCGGCGGCGTCCTCGATGGTGACGATGCGCTCGTGGTCCGGGATGAGCCCGGACAGCGCGTTGAGGAACGTCGTCTTGCCCGAGCCGGTACCGCCCGAGACCACGATGTTCAGCCGGGCCCGGACGCACGCGCCGAGCAGGCTCGCGGTCGTCACGTCGAGGGTGCCGCGGTCCACCAGCTCGCCCATCCGGAACGGCGTCGGGAACCGGCGGATGGTCAGCGTGGGCCCGTCCAGGGCCAGCGGCGGGATGATCACGTTGACGCGCTCGCCGCTGGGCAGGCGCGCGTCCACCATCGGCGAGGACTCGTCCACGCGGCGGTTCACCTGCGACACGATCCGGTCGATGGTCTGGTAGAGCTGCTCCGCCGACGCGAACCGGGCGGGCACCCGCTCGACCTTGCCGTAGCGCTCCACGAACACGTCGTCCGGGCCGTTGACCATGATCTCGGTGATGGACTCGTCCGCCAGCAGCGGCTCCAGCACACCCAGGCCGAGCGCGTCGTCGGTGATCCGCTGCACCAGGGCGCCGCGCTCGCGCGCGGACAGCACGGGCCCGTCCACCGACAGCAGCCGGGACAGCACCCGCTCCAGGCGCACCCGCCGCTGCGCCGGCGAGAGCCGGGCGAGCTCGTCGACGTCGATCTCCTCGAGCAGCCGCTCGCGGTACACCTTGGCGAGGTCGTTGTCCTCGTCGTGCCGCTCGTCGGCGGCCAGCCGGTCGCGCAGTGCCATGTCTTCCCTTCCCCCTCAGCCGTCCACCGGGAACGCGGCGGTGCGGGTCAGCGCGACGTCGACCACCTTCATGCCCGCCAGCCCCAGCGGCGCCGTGACCGTGACCCGCACGCGGGCCGTGCCGTCGTCGACGGCGACCTGGATCTCGCGGACCGTCAGCCCGTCCGGGACCGCCCGCTCCGCCTCGGCGTGCGGGTTGCCGCCGACGCTCAGGGCCCGGGCGCCGTTGCGGGCGGCCTCCTGCGCGATCGACGCCGTCTGCGCCACGGTGATCCCCTGGATCGCCAGCAGCGCGACCAGCACCATCGCGAGCACGACGCCGACGAGCTCGACGGTCGCCTGCCCCCGGTCGCGCCGCGTCCCCGAGGCCATCTCAGCCCTCCCGGTAGACGGCGGCGGACGACGACGCCGACAGGTCCACGCCCGGCAGGATCGTCGAGACGGTCACGCGCACGCTGACCTCCTGCGGCGACACCTCGATGTCGGAGTCGCCGACGGCGGCGCGGAACTGTCCCGGGAGCTGCTCGCGCACGTCGTCGCGCACCCGGTCGACGACGTCGTCCCGGGGCTGGCCCAGCGCGTCGTAGTACCCGAGGACGCCGACCGTGCGGGCTCCCTCCTGGGCGGCGGCCCGCGCCGCGAGCAGGCCGGAGGCCCACCCGATGCCCTGCACGCACAGCAGCACCACCATGAGCACCATCAGGATGACCACGGGCAGCTCGGCGGTGGCCTGGCCGGCCTCGGGGTCGGCGCCCTTGCGCCGCCCCGGCCGCTTGCCCGCCCGCCGTCCCGAGCCCGCGACCAGCGACTCGACCTCGGTGGGCCCGTCGGGCGTGCTCTCGCGCGCGGCGGCCGCCTGGGGGCGGATCGCCGCGACCCCGACCTCCGCCACGGCGGTGTGCACGGGCGTGGGCGTCTCCAGCAGCGTGGCCGTGTTGACCGCGCCCGCGAACGTGGTGCCGCCGTCGGGCACGGTGAACGCGATGGGCCGCTCCACGATGCGCTCCACCAGGGCGGGCGTCACCTCGTCGCGCGGGGTGCGCCGGTTGAGCACCAGCTCGACCGTCGCCGGGCGCCGGACGGCCAGCCGGTCCCACTGCGCCAGGCTGCGGCGCGCGGCTCGCAGGGACGGCAGGTCCGGGGTGGTCACCAGCAGCACGCGGTCCGCGAACTCCAGGGCCGTGGCCCGCGGCTCGTCCAGGTGGGTACCGACGTCGATCACGGCCAGGCCGGACTCGAACCGCAGGGCGCTCACGATCGACCGGACGGCGGCGGGCGTCATCGCCTCGGCCCGCTCGCCCTCGGCCGGGGCGGGCAGCAGCCGCAGGCCGCCGGGTACCTCGTAGGTGGTCTCGCGCAGCATGCGCCCGGTGACCTCGCCCTCCACCGCGGCCAGGTCCACCACCGAGCGGCGGGTCCGCACCCCGGTGTAGGCGGTGAGGTCACCGGCCCCGAGGTCCAGGTCCACCAGGAGGGTGTCGTTCGTGCGCCCGGCCCGCGCCAGGAGCAGGGACAGCACGGAGGTCCCGACGCCGCCCTTGGCCCCGGCGATCGCGACGACCTGCCCGCTGCGGCCGCCGTTGCGCTCCGCGGCGATCGAGGCGCGCGCCATCGCCGACCACGAGGCCACCGCCTCCAGCCGGGTCAGCACCTCCTCCAGGCCCGCGTTCCGGGCGATCACCGACCGCGCGCCGACCTCCATCGCCGCGGCCATCGCCCGGCTCATCTCGGTGGGGCCGTGCGCGTCCACGACCATGACGATGCCGGTCAGCGGCGTGGCCAGGCCGACGCTGCGGGCCACGGCGTGCCCGTGCCCGTCGTCGGCGGCCTCGTCCACCACCACGATCTCGATGTCCGGCTGCCGGTCCAGCGCCGTGAGCACGCCCGCGCCGTCGGACACCGCGGCCGCGAGCTCGAACCCGTCGGACTCCGCGAAGATGTGGCCCAGGTGGTCCCGGACCTCGTGCGCCGGCGTCGCGAGCAGCACCTTGGTGACCATGCTCAGCCCTCCGACTTCGGGATCGCGCCGTCGTACACGCGCTGCTGCTCGGGGAGCATGTCCTCGTCGCCCGCGCCGCGCAGGGCCAGCCGCATCTTCACCGAGAAGGACTCGACGTAGGCCAGGGTCAGCGCGTCCTCGGTGCTCAGCGCGAACGTCACCGGCAGCCCGCTGCGCATCTCCAGGCTGTCCGAGGCCTCGACCGTGCGCGGGATGCCGACCTCCAGGACCAGCACGTTGGACACCCAGACCCGCGAGACCGGCTTCTCGTCCTTGGCGCCGTCCATCGTGGCGATGATGTCCACGTGGTCGCCGGGCTCGACCTTGCCGGCCACGCCGGTCTCGGCGTCCACGATGATCGCGACCTCGCGGAACCCCGGCTGCACGCCCGGCCGCTCGATCAGCATCCCGGACTGCAGGAGCGAGCCCTTGTCGAACGAGGTGGCCGCGACGAGCCCGTCGGCGGCGTCCGCGCTGCGCACGGCCGTGTCCGGGACCCAGCGCTCCGGGACCCGGACGCGGTCCAGCATGTCCTCGTCGACGGGCTCCAGGGCGTCGACCGACCGGTTGAGCTGGAGCACGGTGACCATGGGCCCCACCTGCGAGCTCACGGTGCGCACGTAGTAGAGGACGCCGACGAACACGGCGACCGCCAGGATCGAGGTGACGACGAGGAAGAACACTCCCCGGCGCTGACGCGGGTTCAACTGACCACTCCCTGTGTCTCGGTGTGCGGGCCGGCCTGCGCGCCGGCCCTGGTCTCGACGCGGGCCCGGCGCTCCGCGATGTCGCAGAAGATGCACGACTGCGCGACGGCCCGGCCGCACGCGTCGCAGGCGCCCCAGAGGTAGGACCGGGCGAGCGCGCTCGCGACGGCCGTCTCCAGCGAGCCGGCGATGGTCGACACCTCCAGCCAGCGCGCGGCGGACCAGCCCGCCTCGGCGCCGGCCAGCTCGGTGTCGGGCTCCCGGGGCAGCAGGCCGCCGTCCTCGTCCGGCACGACGGGCCGCGCGGACCGGGCCGCGACGAGCAGGGCGCCGCCGCCGGGCACCCCGAGGTCGCCGCGGAAGCGGCGCACGGAGCCGGGCTGCGAGCCGCGCCCCGGGTCCACCACGAACGCCGTGCGCGGCAGGTAGCTGCCCGCGTGCTGGCGGAACGTCGGCGTCGGGCGGTGCAGCGCGGCCACGCTGGACAGCAGCACCCGCGTGCTGGTCCGCGAGAGCACCTCGTCGGCCACCACCCTCGCGGACGACGCCGTCAGGCCCGGCGAGGCGAGGCCCGCCAGCATGACCGCCCACGCGGTGACGGGGGCCTCGACGTGCAGCACGCCGAGCCGTTCGGGGCCGAGCACCAGGCGGGCCGAGCGGGCCACCCGCCGGGCGGCGTCGTCCCGGGTGGCCAGCACCACGTCGTCCGCGGAGAACCGGGCGACGGCCTCGACGACGTCCCCCAGCGTGCGCTCCGCCCGGCCGACCCCCCGGTGCGTTCCCCCCGGACCGCCGATCGCGATGACCTGCACGGTGCCCCCTCACAATCGTCACAAGCATCCGCGTACAACCACGCGGACATCACGGACTGTACTAATTTTGCTCATATACGTATATATCTAGGACGGATGAATTTCACTTCTGAGCGTTTTCCCGTATGTGGACGCTCATATGAGCGCGCTACGCTCCTGCTCGTGAACTCGATCCAGCTCCTGGTGGACGACCGGCCCGTGGCCGGCGTCGAGGTCGCCGACACCGCCCTGACCCGCGCCCGCGGCCTGCTGTTCCGGCGCGTGCTGCCCGAGGCCCTGCTGCTCTCCCCGTGCTCGTCGGTGCACGGCGCGTGGATGCGCGTGCCGCTCGACGTCGCCCTGCTCTCGGCGGACGGCGAGGTGGTGCACGCCCAGGTGCTGCGCCCGTGGGCCGTGACCCGCCCCCGCAGGGGCGTGACCCAGGTGCTCGAGGCGCCCACCGGGAGCTTCGAGCGCTGGGGCCTGCGCCCCGGCAGCCGGGTCGTCCTGACGGCCGGGGCCCAGGCGTAGCGGGGGCTCATGGGTTGCCGAAGCTCTTGCCGCCGCTGAACGTCGGCGTCGGCGGGGCGGAGAACTCGGTCGTGTAGTAGTCGTCGGGGGCCTCGAAGTCCTTGGCCCGGCACTGCGGCGCCGGCGACGTGGTCTGCTTGTTGCCGTCCACGTCGGTCACCTCGAACGACGACTCCGACAGCGTGCGGTTCTCGTCGACGGAGGTGAAGTCGACCTTGAACAGGTCCAGGCCCTCCCACTTGAGGCCGTACCCGCCGCCCTCGGTGACCTTGTCCATGTCGTACTTGAGCTCGCGCACGTTGGCGTAGTCCTCGGCGGCCTCGTACAGCTCGCCGCCCTCCTCGTCCTCGCCGTTGATCTCGACGTCGCCCTTCTTCAGGGTGCCGTCGTCGTTGCGGGGGAAGATCTCGTCGATCTTGGGGCCGAGCTTCTCGCGCAGCTCCGGGTACTGGTTGAAGTCGATGATCAGCTCGGTCCTGGAGAGCGTCCCCTCCTCCTCCGACTTGCTGTACCCGCCGGTCGCCTTGAAGCCGTACGGCAGCACCACGTCGATGTCGATGCCGGCCTTGTAGAGCGTCTTCATCACCTGGTCGTCCATGGCGATGGTGAGCCGGGAGAGCTCGCCGTCCTTGTTCCAGACCACCGAGGTGCTGGTGGTGCCCTTCCACTCCATGCCGACCTGGCCCTTGCCCTTCCCCTTGCCGGAGCTGGTCTCCTTGTCGTTCTTCTTGGTGAAGGGCTGCTTGCCGGACAGCTCGGCCCCGATCAGGAACCCGCCGATGTCGGACGACGTGTAGGTGGCGGTCATCGAGCCGTCCGACCACTGCCGGTCCTCGACCTGGATCTCGCCCTCGTAGCCGCCCTCGACGATGCCCTTGAGCTCGACGGGGCCGACGCCCTTGCCCCACTTGAGGCCGCCCTTGAGCTTGACCTTCTTGACGTCGCTCGTGGAGGTGGCGACCAGGTGGTGGTCGGGCTCCTCGTCCTGGAGGTCCATCACGTCGCCGACGTCGGGCATGTGGTCCGGGGGCGGCGGGCAGTAGGTGCTCATGTGCGGCGGCGGGCAGTGCGTCGGCGGGGAGGCCACGATCTCCGCCGACAGGGAGTACTTCTTGTACCAGTTGATCCAGTCCTGGGCCTTCTGCATGTCCGTGAACTCGTAGGTGTAGTCCTCGGCGTAGCCGGTGATGCCCGCGATGTCGAAGGCGATCGGCGTGCCGCCCACGTCGCTGCCGCTGGCGCCGACGCCGAACTCCACGCCCTTGAGGATGTGGATGCGGATGCGCCCGTCGCCCAGCTTCTCGATGAGCGTGCCGTTGCTGTCGCCCCAGCGGAAGAACAGGAACTGGATGTTGGTGCTGTCCACGTGCCCCGTGGCCTCCACGACGCACGGCGGCTCCATGGAGCCGTACTTCTCCGTGACGCAGTTGGCCAGCTCGCCCGCCCGGGCGGCGCGATCCTTGCCGGGCTCGGCGTCCTCGTAGGCCGCCCACTCCTTCTCGCAGCCCTTGGGCACGGGCAGCTCGCGGCAGCCCACCTGCACCTTCGGCGGGGCGTCCTCGTCGAACTCCTCGCTGGTGGGCAGCGTGTTGACGCACGACTCGTCGTCCGGGTCGTCCTTGGGCTCGCCGCGCCCGTCGAGCACGCAGTCCACGAAGTCCTGGATCTCGTCCTCGCGGTAGACGCGGTCCTCCCGGGGGCGGTCCAGGTGCCCCTCGGGCATGTTGGCGGAGAAGCAGATGGTGGGGCCCGGGTACCAGACGCAGTCGATCTGCACGACGGCGGTGTCCCACTGGGAGTCGGGCTTGTCCACGAAGTCGAAGGTCACGTCGTCCTCGCAGTCGCCCGTGGGCGGGCTGTAGTGGTCGCCGGGGCCCTGGGTGCTCCCCGGGTCACCGGGGTCCCCCGTCCCGTCGTCGTCGACGCAGCCCTGGGCGCCCTCCTCCTTGACGATCGGGTCGACCGCGCACAGCCACTGCTCGCTGACGTCGGCCGCCACCGGGGTCGCCGCGGCGAACACGATGCCGACCACCAGCAACAGCAGACCGATGACCGCGACGTACTCGGTGAGCGCCTGTCCCGCCTCGCGATCTCGTCTGGTCATGCTCGAAAACTAGGTCGGGACTGTGAACTCGAACTGTCCGGGAAACGTCCCGTCGGCGTACAGATTCGCGCCGAAACCGCAGGTCATGGGCCCGCGGCACCACACAGTGGGGCCACGGGCCCAGAGCCCGGGAAGGTTTCACCCGCCCGCTCACGGCTGCTTGAACTTCACGGTCTTGGTGTCCGGGTCGTAGTCGTAGTTGCCCGTGAACCCCCAGTTGATCCAGCCGCCGTCGCCCTTGTTCTTCACCGTGCCCTGGTTGATCCCGATGACGTCCATCCCGTCGACGGTGGCCAGGTGCACGAACCCGAACAGGCCGCTGAAGTTGAAGTTGCCGAAGTCCTTGACCACCAGGATGTTCTTGTCCGGGAACGCCGCGGAGTACTCGTCCAGCAGCGAGTGCACCCGCTCGGCCCGGTCGCCCGGCACGTCGCCGTCGTAGTCGGTGCCGGGGTAGGTGCCCTCGGTGAACTTGGGCGACTTGTTGTCCACGTACTCGGTGCCGATGTCGTGGCTCTGCGGCCCCATCTGCGTGGGCGGGTCCGAGAAGTCGTCGCTGTAGTAGGCGGGCGGCTGCTCGAAGTCCTTGGCCTTGCACTGCGGCGCCGGCGAGACCTTCTGCTTGTTGCCGTCCACGTCGGTCACCTCGAACGACGACTCCGACAGGATCTGCTCCTCGTCCACCGAGGTGAACGACACCTTGAACAGGTCGAGCCCCTGCCACGTCAGCCCGCCGCTGCCGCCCTCGGTCGAGCGGGTGGCGTCGTAGGTGAGCTCCCGGACGTTGGCGTAGTCCTCGGCGGCCTCGAACAGCTCGCCGCCCTCCTCGTCCTGCCCGTTGATCTCGACGTCGTCCTTGACCAGGTTGCCCTCCTTGTCCCGGGGGAACACCTCGTCGATCTTCGGGCCGAGCTTCTCGCGCAGCTCCGGGTACTGGTTGAAGTCGATGATCAGCTCGCGCTTGGAGATGGTCCCCTCCTCCTCGGAGCTGCTGTAGCCGCCGTTCACCGCGAAGCCGTACGGCAGCGCCACGGACAGGTCGATGCCGGCCTTGGCCAGGGTGCGCATCACCTGGTCGTCCATCGAGATGATCAGCTTGGAGAGCTTGCCCTCCTTGTCCCAGGCCGCCGTCGTGCTGGTGGTGCCCTTCCACTCCATGCCCACCGAGCCCGAGCCGGACCCCGAGCCGGAGCTGGTCTCCTTGCCGTCCTTGTCCTTCGTGAACGGCTTCTTGCCGCCCAGCGACGCCCCGATCAGGAACCCCCCGATGTCGGACGACGTGTAGGTGGCCGTGCGGCTGCCGTCCGACCAGCGCCGGTCCTCGACCTGGACCTCGCCCTCGTAGCCGCCCTCGACGCTGCCCGTCAGGGAGAACGGCCCGTTCTTGCCCGTCAGGCTGAGGCCGCCCTTGAGCTTCACCTTCTTGATGTCGCTGTCCGCCTCGGCCAGCTCGTGGTGCTCGGGCTCCTCGTCCTGGAGGTCCTGCACGTCGCCGATGTCGGGCATGTGGTCGGGCGGCGGCGGGCAGTAGCTCATGTTCGGCGGGCAGTTGCGGCCGCCGCCGCTGTAGACGATGGACTTGGCCAGGTCGTAGCGCTTGTACCAGTTGATCCAGTCCTGGGCCTTCTGCATGTCCGTGAACTCGTACGTCTTGTCGGTCCCGTACCCGGTGATGCCGGCGATGTCGAAGCTGACCGGCGAGCCGCCCACGTCGCTGCCGCTCACGCCGGCGCCCACCTCCACCCCGGTCAGGATGTGGATGCGGATGCGCCCGTCGCCCAGCTTCTCGATGAGCGTGCCGTTGCTGTCGCCCCACCGGAAGAACAGGAACTGGATCTCGGAGCTGTCCACGTGCCCCGTGGCCTGGACCACGCAGGTCGGCTCCATCGACTTGTACTTCTCGGTGATGCAGTTGGCCAGCTCCCCGGAGCGCGCGGCCCGCTCCTTGCCCGGCTCGGCGTCCTTGTAGGCGGCCCACTCGGCCTCGCAGCCCTTCGGCACCGGGTACTCGCGGCAGCCCACCTGCACCTTCGGCGGCGCGTCCTCGTCGAACTCCTCGCTGGTGGGCATCGTGTTGACGCACGACTCGTCGTTCGGGTCGTCCTTGGGCTCGCCCCGGCCGTCGAGCACGCAGTCGACGAAGTCCTGGATCTCGCTCTCCAGGTACACCTGGTCCTCGGTGTCCCGGTCCAGGTGCCCGTCCGGCATGTTGGCGGAGAAGCAGATGGTGGGGCCGGGATACCAGACGCAGTCGATCTGCACGACGGCGGTGTCCCACTGGGAGTCGGGCCTGTCCACGAAGTCGAAGGTGACGTCGTCCTCGCAGTCGCCCGACGGCGGGCTGTAGTCGTCGCCGGGGCTCGGGGCGTCGCCCGGCTCCCCGGGGCCGCCGTCGTCGTCGACGCAGTTCTCGGCGCCCTCCTCCTTGACGATGGGGTCGACCGCGCACAGCCACTGCTCGCCGATGTCCGCGGCCACCGGGGTGGCAGCGGCGAACACGATGCCGACGATCAGCAGCAGGAGGCCGATCACCGCGACGTACTCGGTGAGCGCCTGCCCGGCCTCGCGCCCGGGACGGCGGGTGCGCGGCGGCACCCCTGCCCGACGGCTCGCGTTCACCCCGGCGTCACTGGTCATTCATTCACGGTATGGACCAGCCGGGTAGAGGACGACGGCCCGGCGGCCCAACCGTGCGCCCAAAAACCTCTGGGCCCGGGGGCCTACTCCTTGGCCACCAGCGTCAGCACGTCGTAGGTCGCCACCTGCTCGTCGCGCTGGTTGGTGAGCACGGCGTCCCAGCGCACCTCGCCGTACTCCTCGTCCTCGCGCGGCGTGATCTGGGCCGCCGTCAGCCGCACGCGGATCGTGTCCCCGGGCGAGACCGGGGTGAGGAACCGCAGGTTCTCCAGGCCGTAGTTCGCCAGCACCGGGCCGGGCGCGGGGTCCACGAACAGGCCCGCCGCGAACGACACGAGCAGGTACCCGTGCGCCACCCGCCCCGGGAAGAACGGGTTGGCCGCGGCCGCCTCCTCGTCGGTGTGGGCGTAGAACGTGTCGCCCGTGAAGTCGGCGAAGTGCGTGATGTCGTCGAGCGTGACCTCGCGCGGCTCGGACTCGACGGCGTCGCCGATCCGCAGCTCCGCGAGCGACCGGCGGAAGGGGTGCCCCGCGTCGGTGCGCGACGGCGCGCCCGCCCGCCAGCGGCCGGTCAGCCCCGTCAGCGCGGCGGGCGTGCCCTGCACCGCGGTGCGCTGCATGTAGTGCTCGACGGCGCGGACGCCGCCCAGCTCCTCACCCCCGCCGGCGCGGCCCGGGCCGCCGTGCACCAGGTGCGGCACCGGCGAGCCGTGGCCGGTGGAGGACCGCGCGTCGTCGCGGTCGAGTACCAGCACACGACCGTGTAGCGGAGCGATACCCGTCACGAGGTGCCGCACCACCTCGGGGTCGGCGGACGCGACGGTGGCCACGAGCGAGCCGCCGCCCAGGTTCGCCAGCCGGACGGCGTCGTCCAGGTCGCGGTAGCCGAGCACCGACGCGACCGGGCCGAAGGCCTCGACGTCGTGCACGGCGGGCGCGTCGGGGTCGGCGAACCGCAGCAGCAGGGGCGCGACGAACGCGCCGTCGGGCGCGGGCGCCCGGGTGCCGTCGGCGTGCACCACCTCGGGCTCGGCGAGGTCGCCGACCACGATCTGCCCGCCGCCCGCGACGAGCTCGCGGACGCTGCGCAGCACCTCCGCCTTCTGCGCGGCGCTCGCCAGGGCGCCCATCGTGACACCCTCGGCCCGCGGGTCGCCCACGACGACGCGCTGCGCGATCCGCTCGCGCACGGCCTCGATCACAGCGTCCTCGCGGTCGGCCGGGACGATCACCCGGCGGATCGCGGTGCACTTCTGCCCGGCCTTCACGGTCATCTCGGTGACCACGGACGCGACGAACGCCGTGAACTCCGGGCTCCCCGGCTCCGCGTCGGGGCCGAGCAGGGCGGCGTTCAGCGAGTCCGTCTCGGCGGTGAGGTGCACGCCCCGGCGGATCACGGCGTCGTCGACCGCGAGCACGCGCGCCGTGGAGGCCGAGCCGGTGAAGCCCACGGCGTCGCGCACGTCCAGGAAGTCCAGGAACCCGCGGGCCGGGCCGCTGACGAGCTGGAGCGAGCCTTCGGGGAGGATGCTCGAGTCCACGATCGCGCGCACCGCGGCCTCGGCGAGATATGCCGTGGCCGACGCGGGCTTGACGATCGTGGGCACCCCCGCGAGGAAGGCCGGCGCGAACTTCTCCAGCATGCCCCACACGGGGAAGTTGAAGGCGTTGACCTGGAAGGCGACGCCCGGGCGACGCAGCCGCACGTGCTGGCCGCCGAACGAGCCGTCGCGCGACAGGTTCTCCGGCGGCCCGTCCACCAGCACCTGCGCGTTGGGCAGCTCCCGGCGCCCCTTGGACCCGTAGGTGAACAGCACGCCGATGCCGCCGTCGATGTCGACCGCGCTGTCCCGCACGGTCGCGCCCGTGCGCAGGCTCACCTCGTACAGGCCGTCCTTGACGCCGGTCAGGTGCTGCGCCAGCCGCTTGAGCAGGAGCGCCCGCTGGTGGAACGTCAGCGCGCCGAGCGCCGCCTGGCCGACGGTCCGGCCGTACTCGACGACGGCCCCGAGGTCGATCCCGCCGGCGGCGACCGACACGATCGGCTCGCCGGTCGCGGCGTCGCGCACCACCTGCCCGTCGCCGTCCGACGGCGGGCGCTGCCACGCCCCGAGGACGTAGCTGTCGAGCTGGCGAACCGGGGTCTCCGTCGCGGTCATGACGCTTCCTCTCCATTGTCCGAACGTGTCTCGTGCTCAGGCGATGTCACTCGTCCCACGTGAAGAACCCCTGACCGGTCTTGCGCCCCAGGTGCCCCTGGGCGACCATCTCGCGCAGCAGCGGCGGTACGGCGAACCGCTCCCCCAGCTCGCGCTCCAGGTGCTCCGCGATGCCGAGCCGCACGTCGAGGCCGACCAGGTCGGTCAGCCGCAGCGGCCCGACCGGGAACCGGTAGCCGCGCACCATCGCGGCGTCGATGTCGTCGGGCGTGGCGACGCCCTCCTCGACCATGCGGATCGCCTCCAGCGCGATCACCACGCCCAGGCGCGAGCTCGCGAAGCCCGGGGAGTCGGACACGACGATCGACGTCTTGCCGAGCGCGGCCACCCAGGCGGCGGCCTCCTCGACGAGCACCGGGACGGTGTCCGTGCCGCGCACGATCTCCACGAGCGCGGACGAGGGCACCGGGTTGAAGAAGTGCAGCCCGACGAAGCGCTCGGGCCGCTCCAGGTGGCCCGCGAGCACGTCGACGGACAGCGAGGAGGTGTTGCTCGCCAGCCAGGTGACCGGCGAGACCACCCGTTCGACCCGGGCCAGCACGTCGGCCTTGGTCGCGAGGTCCTCGGGCACGGCCTCGACCACGAGGCCCGCGGGGCCGAGGTCCGCGACGGCGGTGGTCACGCTCGCCCGCTCCAGCAGCTCGGCCGCGGTGCGCGGGGTGGACCCCCGCTCGACGCTGGCGGTCACGACCCGCTCCAGCGCCGCGCGCGCCCGGGCCGCGGCCTCGGCGTCCCGCTCGACGACGACCACGTGGGCGCCCGCGAGCAGGAAGGCGTGGGCGATCCCGGCGCCCATCCGGCCGCCGCCCACCACGCCGATGGTCCGCGGCAGCGTCATGGCTTCCTCCGGTCCAGGAAGGCGGTCATCCGCTCGTGCTTCGCAGGCGACTCGAACAGCACGGACTGCGCGAGGTCGTCGACCTCGGGGTGCGCCGCCCGCGGGGCGCGAAAGGCCCGCTTGGTGAAGCGCACCGCCGTCGGGTCCTGCTCGGCGATGCGGTCCGCGAGCAGGTCGGCCGCCTTCAGCAGGTCCGACGGCGCGTGGACGGCGCTGACCAGGCCGGCCGCCAGGGCCTCGGCAGCGTCGAGCACGCGGCCGGCGAGCAGGATCTCCAGCGCGAGCGTCTCGCCGACGAGCTCCCGCAGCCGCCAGGTGGCGCCCGCGGCGGCCATGATGCCGAGCCCCACCTCGGGCTGGCCGAACCGCGCGTTCTCGCCGGCGAGCCGGAAGTCCGCGGCGTAGGCCAGCTCGGCGCCGCCGCCCAGCGCCCAGCCGTCGACGGCGGCGATCACCGGCATGGGCAGCGCCGCGATCCGCACGAACAGCCGCGAGTTGATGCCGGCGAGCGCGTCGTCGCGGCCGCGCTCGCGCAGCTCCGCGATGTCGGCCCCGGCGGCGAAGACGCGCTCCGTCCCGGACAGGACCAGGATGCGCGGGGTGGCCTCCAGCTCGGCGCAGACCTCGTGCAGCTCGTCGACCATCGCCCGATCGATGGCGTTGCGCACCTCGGGCCGGTCGAGCCGGACATGCAGGCGGTCCGCGCGGTCCTCCACGCGCCGCAGTGCTGGCATGGCCTCATCACCTTGGGTCGCACCGGCGTAGCGTCGATGCGCTACTTACTGACCGTTCGTTCTGTAGATGGCAGCATGGCACGCGCACGGTCCTGGTTCAAGAGCGCACCGCCGGGGGCGGCGGGTGGGCTAGGCGCGCAGTCCCTCGAACGCCATGGCGACGACGGCGTCGGCGAGCTGGTCGGCGGTGAGCCCGCCGCCGGGGCGGTACCACTCGACCAGGGAGTTGACCATGCCGAAGAGCAGCCGGGTCGCGGTGCGCGGGTCGACGTCGGAGCGCAGGGCGCCGTCCGCGACGGCCTCCTCGACCAGGCGCGCCACCGCGTGGTCGAACTCGCGGCGGCGCGCGAGCGCCTCGCGCTCGATCTCGGTGTTCCCGCGCAGCCGGAGCAGGAGCGTCACGAAGGGCAGCTCCTCGACCAGCACCCGCACGGCGCCGCGGATGACACGTTCGAGGCGGTCCAGGGCGGTGGCGTCGGCGTCGGGCGTCGCCTCGCCCGCGTCGGGCTCCTCCAGGAGCCGCTCCAGGTTGCCGAGCGCGCGCTCCAGCGCGAGCCGCAGCAGCTCCTGCTTGCCGCTGACGTGGTAGTAGATCGCGGACTTGCTGGTGCCGAGGCGCTCCGCGAGCGTGCCCATCGACGTGGCGTCGTACCCACGCTCGTTGAACGCCTGCACGGCGACGGCCAGCACCGCGTCCAGGTCGTAGGCCACGCGCCCGGCGCGCCCGTTGCCGCCGCGTCGGGCGGGTGCGGGGGCGTCTGCCGGTTGATCCATGCGAGCCAACCTAACCGACCGGGAGGCCGTTGCCGCCGCGCCCACCCCGGTGCTAGCCTGACTGAACGATCGGTAAGTAGGACTCCAGCGCAGGAGGCGGCATGCCCGCAGAAGACCCGCCCACGGCTGATCCCGCGGCCGCCGCACGTGAGGCCGCGCGGCTCGCGGCGTTCGACGCCCTCATCGCCGAGGACAAGCGGATCGAGCCCACCGACTGGATGCCCCCGGCGTACCGCAAGGCGCTGGTGCGGCAGATGTCGCAGCACGCGCACTCCGAGATCATCGGCATGCAGCCCGAGGGCAACTGGATCACGCGCGCGCCCAGCCTCAAGCGCAAGGCGATCCTCATGGCCAAGGTGCAGGACGAGGCCGGGCACGGGCTCTACCTCTACTCGGCGGCCGAGACGCTCGGCACCACCCGCGACGAGATGCTCGACGCGCTGCACTCCGGCAAGGCCAAGTACTCCTCGATCTTCAACTACCTCGCGCCGTCCTGGGCCGACATGGGCTCGATCGGCTGGCTGGTGGACGGCGCCGCGATCGCCAACCAGGTGCCGCTGTGCCGCGCGTCCTACGGCCCGTACGGGCGGGCGATGGTGCGCATCTGCAAGGAGGAGTCGTTCCATCAGCGGCAGGGCTTCGAGATCCTGCTGGCGCTGATGAACGGCACCGACGAGCAGCAGGCCATGGCGCAGGAGTCGGTGAACCGCTGGTACGCGCCGGCACTGATGATGTTCGGCCCGCCCGACGCCGAGTCGCCCAACTCGCGGCAGAGCATGGCGTGGAAGATCAAGCGCTTCTCCAACGACGAGCTGCGCCAGCGGTTCGTCGACATGATCGTGCCCCAGGCCGAGATCCTCGGGATCACGCTGCCGGACCCGGACCTGCGCTGGAACGAGGAGCGGGGCCACCACGACTTCGGCGAGCTCGACTGGGCCGAGTTCCAGGACGTGTTGCACGGGAACGGGCAGGCCAACTCGCTGCGCCTGGCCAGGCGCCGGGCCGCCCACGCCGAGGGCGAGTGGGTCCGGGAGGCCGCCCGGGCGTACGCCGAGCGCACCGCGACGAACGAACGGATCGCCTCATGACCGAGGAACGACGTCGGGAGACCTGGCCCCTGTGGGAGGTGTTCGTGCGCTCGTCGCGCGGCCTGTCCCACGTGCACGCCGGGTCGCTGCACGCACCGGACGCCGAGCTGGCCGTGCGCAACGCCCGCGACCTCTACACCCGCCGCAGCGAGGGCGTCTCGATCTGGGTCGTGCCCGCCGCCGCGATCACGGCGTCCGACCCCGACGCGAAGGACGCCTACTTCGAGTCGCCGCGCGGGAAGGACTTCCGGCACGCGACCTACTACACGGCCTCCCAGGCCGTGCCGCACCTCTGAGTCCAGTACCGCCGGTCCAGATCCAGTACCCGCCCGACGCTCGATGGAGAGCCATGCCGAACCCGCCCCAGCCCTCGTCCACGGTCCTCACGCCCGAGGCGATCGCCGCCTCCGTGGCCGAGCAGGACAGCCCGGTCCGCGCCGCCGACGACGTCGCGCGGTACGCGCTCGGCCTGGGCGACGACGCCCTGGTGCTCGCGCAGCGCCTGGGCTCGTGGATCGCGAGCGCCCCGGAGCTGGAGGAGGACGTCGCGCTCGGGAACATCGCGCTCGACACGCTCGGGCACGCCCGGAGCCTGCTGACCTACGCCGGCTCGGCGTGGGACCAGACGGAGGACGACCTGGCGTACTTCCGGGACGAGGCCGACTTCCGGTGCCGGCAGATCTTCGAGCGGCCGAACGGCGACTTCGCGTGCACGATCGTGCGCCAGCTCGTGGTGTCCGCGTACTTCACGGCGCTGTACCGCGGCCTGGTGCACAGCGCCGACGCGACGCTGGCGGCGATCGCGGCCAAGGCCGTGAAGGAGGTGGCGTACCACCTCGACCACGCCACGCTGTGGACGGTCCGCCTCGCGCTCGGCACCGAGGAGTCGCGCCGGCGGACGCTGGCAGGGCTGGAGGCGGTCTGGCCCTTCGTGGACGAGCTGTTCGCCGCCGACCCGGCGGCCGACGCGGTGCCCGGGGCCGCCGTGGCGCCGGCCGGACTGCGCGAGCCGTTCGACGCCCTGGTGCTCCCGGTGCTCGCGCGCGCCGAGCTGGAGGTCCCGGCCGCGCCCGCGCTGCGCGGCGGCGGCCGGCTCGGCGTGCACTCCGAGGCGCTGGGCCCCCTGCTCGCGGAGATGCAGGTGCTGGCCCGCCGGCATCCGGGGGCGGTGTGGTGATGGGCGCCGTCGGCGGTCCCGTCGAGCAGGTCGCCCGGCCCCGCCCGGCGGCGGGTCCCGAGCGGGCCGCTTGGGACGTCGCCGCTGCCGTGACCGACCCCGAGGTGCCGGTGCTGTCCATCGAGGACCTGGGCGTGCTGCGCGGCGTGCGCTTCGTGGACGGGGCGCCGGTCGTGGACATCACGCCCACCTACTCGGGCTGCCCCGCCGTCGACGCGATCCGGGACGACGTCGTGGTCGCGCTCGCCGAGCACGGGTTCCCGGGCGCCAGCGTGAACGTGGTGCTCTCCCCCGCGTGGACGACCGACTGGATGAGCGACGCCGGCCGGCGCAAGCTCGCCGAGTTCGGCATCGCGCCCCCGGCGCGGCGCGCGGGCGGCGTCGTCTCGCTGGACCTGGGCATCCGGTGCCCCCGGTGCGGGTCGCTGCACACGCGCGAGCTGACGCGGTTCGGCTCGACGTCGTGCAAGGCGCTGTGGGTGTGCCGGCGCTGCGAGGAGCCCTTCGACCACTTCAAGGAGCACTGATGCCGCTCGCCGACGCGCCCGTGCCGGCCGCGCCCGCGCGGCGCCGGGCCCGGTTCCACCCGCTCACCGTGGCCGCCGTACGGCCGCTGACGGCCGACGCCGTCGAGGTGACGTTCGAGATCCCCGACGAGCTGGCCGAGGCGTACACCTACGCGCCGGGGCAGTACATCGCCGTCCGCGCCCGGGTGGCGGGCGAGGAGGTGCGCCGCACCTACTCGATCTGCCAGGCGCCGGTGGCCGGGTCGCTCAAGGTGGGCATCAAGCGCGACATGGGCGGGCTGTTCTCGCCGTGGGCGATCGACCACCTCGCGCCCGGGATGACGCTGGACGTGATGAGCCCCGAGGGCCTGTTCGTGTCGCACCGTCCGCCAGGTACCGGTGGGCGCGTGGTCGGCATCGCGGCGGGCTCCGGCATCACCCCGATGATGTCGCTGGTGGAGCACACGCTGGGCTCCGCGCCCGACAGCACGTTCGACCTGGTCTACTCCAACCGGACCACCACGGACACGATGTTCGTGGACGAGCTCGCCGACCTCAAGGACCGCTACCCCGCCCGGCTGGCCCTGCACCACGTGCTCACCCGCGAGCGCCGGGGTGCCGAGTTGCTGTCGGGCCGGCTCGACGCCGAGCGGCTGCGCCGCATCATGACGTCCCTGATCGGGCCCGACGACGTGGACGAGTGGTTCCTGTGCGGGCCGTTCGAGGTGGTGCAGGCCTGCCGCGCCGTGCTGACGGACCTGGGCGTGCCGCCGGAGCGCGTGCGGCACGAGCTGTTCACCACGGGCCGCCCCGACCGGCCGACGGCGCCCCGGGGCGTCCCGCCAGCCGGGGGCGCGCCGGACGAGGAGTCGCACTCGATCTCGTTCCGCCTCGACAGCACGACGGCGACCGTGACCACCCCCGCCGGGGCGCGCGAGAGCGTGCTCAACGCGGCACTGAGGGTGCGCGGCGACGTGCCGTTCGCGTGTGCGGGCGGCGTGTGCGGCACGTGCCGGGCCAAACTGGTCTCGGGCACGGTCGAGATGGCGGAGAACTACGCCCTCGAACCCGAGGAGCTGGCCCGCGGGTACGTGCTGACCTGTCAAGCGATCCCCACCAGCAAGGAGATCTCCGTGGACTACGACTCATGATCACGCTGACCGTCAAGGACGACGTCGCGGAAGTGGTGCTCGACGCCCCCGGCAGGCTGAACGCCCTGGACGAGGGCGCGCTGGCCGAGCTCGACGACGCCTACCGCGAGGCCGAGGCGGCCGGGGTGCGGGCGCTGCTGCTGCGGGGCGAGGGCCGGGCGTTCTGCGCGGGCCGGGACATCTCCGCCGTCGACCCGGGCACGGACGACGCCCTGGGCTACCTGCGCAACCGGGTGACCCCGCTGCTCTGGCGCATGGCCGCGTTCCCGGCGCCGACCTTCGCGGCGGCGCACGGCGCGTGCCTGGGCGTGGGCCTGGGCCTGCTGATCGCCACCGACGTCGTCTACGTGGCCGACGACGCGAAGATCGGCTCGCCGTTCGCCAACCTCGGGGCCACGCTCGACTCGGGCGGGCACGCGCTGTTCTTCGACCGCCTGGGCGCGCACCGCACGCTCGACCTGGTCTACACGGGCGAGCTGATGAGCGGGGCCGAGGCGGTAGCCGCCGGGCTGTTCTCCCGGGCGGTGCCGGGGCCGGAGCTGCTCGACTTCACGCGGACCCGGGTGGAGCGGGTGGCACAGGGGCCGACCAGCGCGTTCCTGGCCTCGAAGCGCCTGGTCACGGAGCTGCGCGACGAGCGCGTGGCGTTCTGGGCGGCGGTGGCGCACGAGAACGAGGCCCAGGGCACCCTGAGCGAGACGGGCGACTACCAGGAGGGCTTCGCCGCCTTCCAGGAGAAGCGCCCGCCCCGCTTCACGGGCAGCTGACCCGGCGGGCCCACCGGGGCCCACGGACTGACTCTCGTTCAGCAGGCCGCGGGCGACCACCAGCCCTCCGGTGGCGGTCGCCCGCTGCCTGCTGAACGCGGCTCAGTACGGCGTCAGAGGCGGACCAGCGCCGGGAGCGGGTCCTCGATCGCGTCCGCGACCTGGCGCATGAAGCCTGCCGCCGTCGCCCCGTCGCAGACCCGGTGGTCGAAGACGAAGGACATCTGGGTGATCTTGCGCGGCACGATCTGGCCGTCCACTACCCACGGCCGGTCGATGACGCGGCCGAACCCCAGGATCGCGACCTGGGGATGGTTGATGATCGCGGCGCTGCCGTCGACGCCGAGGCTGCCGTAGTTGTTCAGCGTGAACGTGCCGGCGGCCAGCTCCTCGGGCGTGGCCCGGCCCGTGCGGGCGCGCGCGGTGAGGTCACGCAGGGCCGCGTCGAGCTCACGCGTGGTCAGCGCGTCGGCGCCGAGCACGGCCGGGGCGACCAGACCGGCCTCGCCCTGGACGGCGATGCCGAGGTTGACCGTGTCGGACACGACGATCTCGTCGCGCTCGGCGTCGAACCGTGCGTTGAGCACGGGGTGGTCGGCCAGGGCGGACACGACGAACCGGGCGATGTGGGCCAGCAGCCCCGGGCCGGGATCGTCGGGCCGGCGGGTGGCCTCGCGCAGGTCCCAGAGGGCGGTCGCGTCGACGTCGACCCAGACCGTCGCCTCGGGGATCTCGGCCCGGCTGCGGGAGAGCACCCGGGACGCCGCGCGCCGGAAGCCGCCGAGCGGGATGCGGTGCTCGCCAGGGACGTCGGGGGCGCCGGATGTGGTCTCGGCCGAGAGCCCGATCGGGGCCGACGCCGCCCGGGCGCGGTCGATCGCGGCACGCACGTCGGACCGGGTGACGGTGCCGCCCGCGCCCGTCGGCGGGATCGCGCGCAGGTCGAGCCCGGCCTCGCGGGCCAGCCGCCGCACGATCGGGGAGATCACGCGCACGGGACGGCTGTCGTGGCCCTCGCCGGAGGCGACGGCGCCGTCGCCGGCGGCGAGCGCGGCCGGGGCCACGGCGAGCGGCTCGGCCGGAGCTGCCAGCGCGAGCGCCGGCGCAGCCAATGGCGCGGGCCGCACCCCGCGGGGCCGACGCCGCCGTCCCGCCCCGGGATGCGCCGACGTCCCGTACCCGACCAGCACGTTCCCGGACCCGGCCTGCTCCTCGGTGCGATACGCCTCGGCGGCGGGATCCGGCGTCGGCGCGACAGGATCCGGCGGCGGCTCCGGCTCCTCCGCGCCCACCGCCGCGATCGTGATCAGCGGCCGCCCCACCTCGACGCACTCCCCCTCGGCGGCGTGCAGCACGCCCACCCGCCCGGCGTACGGGCACGGCACCTCGACCACGGACTTGGCCGTCTCGACCTCGACCACCGGCTGGTCGACGGCGACGACGTCCCCCGCGGCGACCAGCCACTGCACCACCTCGGCCTCGGTGAGCCCCTCGCCGAGGTCGGGCAGCAGGAACGTCTGCTCGGTCGCGGTGGCCCTCATGCGTCCTCCCACTGCAGGTCGTCGACGGCGTCGAGGATCCGGTCCACGGACGGGAGCTGGAGGTGCTCCAGCTTGGGCGGCGGGTACGGGATGTCGAACCCGGTGACGCGGCGCACCGGCGCCGCGAGCGAGTGGAAGCAGCGCTCGCTCACCCGGGCCGCGATCTCGGAGGCGACGCTGGCGAACCCGGCGGCCTCGGCGATCACCACGGCGCGGCCGGTCGACTCGACGGCCGCGCAGACCGTGGCGTCGTCGAACGGCACGATCGAGCGCAGGTCCACCACCTGGAGGCTGCGGCCGTCGCGCGCGGCCGCCTCGGCGGCCTCCAGCGCCACCGGTACGGACGGGCCGTACGCGACGAGGGTGGCGTCGGTGCCCTCGCGGCGCACCACGGCCGTGCCGATGCCCGGCTCGCCACCCCGGAAGGAGACCTCGCCCTTGGCCCAGTAGAGCTTCTTGGGTTCGAGGAAGACCACCGGGTCCGGCGAGGCGGTCGCCGCGCGCAGCAGCCGGTAGGCGTCCGCGGGGTTCGACGGCGCCACGACGTGCAGCCCGGGCGTGTGCGCGTAGTAGGACTCGGACGAGTCGCTGTGGTGCTCGACGCCGCCCACGCCACCGGCGTACGGGACCCGGATGACCAGGGGCAGCTCGACGCGGCCGCGGGTCCGGTTCCGCATCTTGGCGATGTGGCTCACGACCTGCTCGAACGCGGGGTACGCGAACGCGTCGAACTGCATCTCGATCACGGGCCGCATGCCGTTCATCGCCAGGCCCACGGCGAACCCCGCGATCCCGGCCTCGGCCAGCGGGGTGTCGAAGCAGCGGTCCTCGCCGAACTCGGCGGTGAGCCCGTCGGTGACCCGGAAGACCCCGCCGAGCGCGCCGACGTCCTCGCCGAGCACGAGCACCGTCGGGTCCTCGGTCATGGCGTCCCGCAGCGCGCGGTTGATCGCCTGGGCCGTGCTGAGCGTCTCGTGCTCCACCGTCGTGCTGGTCATCAGCGGGCCTCCGCTCGGTTCGGCGCGTCCGCGCCGGGCGTGTCGGTGCCGGGCTCGTCGGAGCCCGGCTCGTCCCGGCTCAGCTCGTCCCTGACCTGCGCGAGCTGCTCCGCGAGCTGCGGCGTCGGGCGGGAGTAGACGTGGGCGAACAGGTCCGCCGGGTCCGGGACGACGTCGACGTTGATGCCGTCCCGGGTGTGCCGCGCGAGCCGGTCGGCGGCGTCGGCGTGCGCGGCGGCCCTGGCGTCGTCGAGCAGGCCCTCCGCGCGCAGGTAGGCGTCCAGCCGCAGCAGCGGGTCGCGGTCCGCCCAGGCCGCGACCTCGTCGTCGGTGCGGTAGCGGGTCGCGTCGTCGGCGTTGGTGTGGGCCTGCATGCGGTAGGTGCGGCCCTCGACGAGCTGTGGTCCCGCCCCGGACCGTGCCCGCTCGACCGCCGCGGACAGCACGGACAGCAGCGCCGCGAGGTCGTTGCCGTCGACCAGCTCGCCGGGCACGCCGTAGCCCACGCCCTTGTGCGCCAGCGAGGGCGCGGCGCTCTGCCGGGACAGCGGCACCGAGATCGCGTACTGGTTGTTCTGCACGAAGAACACGACCGGCGCCCGGAAGACGGCGGCGAAGTTCAGCGCCTCGTGGAAGTCGCCCTCGCTGGTGGCGCCGTCGCCGCACATCGCGAGCACCACGGTGGACTCCCCGCGCAGCCGCCCGGCGTGCGCCACCCCCACGGCGTGCGGGAGCTGCGTGGCCAGCGGCGTCGCCAGGGGTGCCACGCGGCGCTCGTACGGGTCGTAGCCCGAGTGCCAGTCGCCCTTGAGCAGCCCGAGCACCTCGACCGGGTCGACGCCGCGGGCGACGGCGGCCGCGGTGTCCCGGTACGTGGGGAAGAGCCAGTCCCCGTCGTCGAGCACCTGCGCGGCGGCGACCTGGCACGCCTCCTGCCCGTAGGAGGAGGGGTACACCGCCAGCCTGCCCTGCCGCACCAGCACCGAGGACTGCTCGTTGAAACGGCGGGCCGCGACCATGCCCGCGAGGCCCCTGACCAGCTCGTCCGCCGTGGGCAGCGCTGCCCCGTCGCCGGCGGTCGGCCGGCCCTCCGGATCGAGCAGCATGACCGGCTCCCGGGTAGGGAGCATGAGATCTACGTCACTCACCATGTAGATATACTGGTCAAACTTCCATTCGGATTCCATCAACGGCGAGGATCCGAGAACCTGTCCAGTCATGGCTGGGTAACGCGATCCAAATGTCCAGCGCGGAAGGGGCTGAGGGCGTGGCAGCGAGACAAGTGGCAGGAGGCCTCGACGACGTCGACCAGCGCATCGTCGACGAGCTGCGCGCGGACGGCCGGATGTCCATGCGCGCGCTGGCCGAGAAGCTGCACATCTCGCGCGCGAACGCCTATGCCCGGGTGCAGCGGCTGGAGGCCAGCGGGGTGATCCGCGGCTACCGCGCGGACATCGACCCGGTGCTGGCCGGGCTGGGCACGTCGGCCTACGTGACGGTCAACCTGCGGCAGTCGGAGTGGCGCTCGGTCCGCGAGGCGCTGCGCACCCTACGGGGTGTCGAGCACATCGGCCTGGTCGGCGGGGAGTTCGACCTCGTGCTGCTGGTCCGCGCCCGCGACAACGCCGACCTGCGGCACCTGATCCTGGACCAGATCCAGGGCATGAACGGCATCGAGAACACGCACACGCTGCTCGTGTTCGAGGAGCCGGTCCCGGCCGGCCCGCCGCCGGCCGCGCGGGCGAGCTGATGCGGCGGGCGGCGGCCAGAGGGGACACTGTGTCGATGTCAGCCCGCCAGCCCACCAGCCACGACGTCGCGCGCGCCGCCGGTGTGTCGCAGTCGACGGTCTCCTACGCCCTGTCCGGCAAGGGCACGATCGCCCCCCGCACCCGCGAGCACGTGCTGGCGGTCGCCGCGTCGATGGGCTACCGGCCCAACCTCGCCGCGCGGTCGATGCGCACCCAGCGCTCGGGCCGGCTGGCCGTCGTCACCGGCGTGACCGTGGACAACCGGCTGCGCATGCTCACCGGCGCCGCCGAGGTCGCGGCCGAGGCGGGCTACGCCGTGGACACCCACAGCGTGGACGGGACCGCCGAGGCGCGCACCGAGCGCGTCGTCGACCTGGCCCGGGGCGGCCAGGTCGAGGGCGTGCTGACGTTCCTCCCGGTAGTCCCCGAGGCGCTCCACCTCGACGACGACGCCGCGCCCGTCGTGGCCGAGCCCGCCCTCGACGAGCAGCTGCGCACCACCGGCGAGCTGGCCGACGCCGGCCTGCTCGGCACCGTGATCGCGGCCCTCGTCGATGCCGGCCACCGCCGGTTCCTGCACGTGGCCGGGCCCGAGCGCTTCGCGTCGGCGCGCTCGCGCCGTGACGTCTACCTCGCCGAGGTCGAGCGGCACGGTGTGGAGTCGCTCGGGGTGGTGGGTGGCGTCTGGTCCCCGGAGGCCGGTCGCGACGCCGTGCTCGCCCTGCCCGACGACGCGCCACCGCTCGCCGTGATCGCCGCCAACGACTACGTGGCGCTCGGCGTGCTGCGCGGGGCGGCGGAGCGCGGCTGGTCCGTGCCGGGCGACCTGGTGGTCACCGGCTGGGACGACGCCGACTTCAGCGCGTACACGATGCCGTCGCTCACGACGATCCCGGTGGACTTCGTCGAGGCCGGCCGGCGCGCGATGCGCCGGCTGGTCGCCGCAGTCCGCGACGAGGAGACGCCGCCGCCGACCGCCCCGCTGCAGCGGGTGGTGTGGCGGGAGTCGACGGGCGTGCTGCCGCATCCCGCGGCCTGAGCCCGCCGCGCGTTCTCACCCCGCCGGCCGGCACCTGCCGGGCGACCCGCCCTTGACATCCCGCGCACCGGACATGACGATGATGAACCGTCGCATCATACGTATGATGCGATGTGCGACGCCGCACCGCCTCCGCGCGACCGGCGCCGTGCCGTCGTCGTCCAGGACGCCAACCGGAGGAAGCATGCTCAAGATCGGCATCGTCGGGACCGGCGGTATCGCCGGTGCGCACGCCGAGGGATACCGTCGCTTCGCGCAGGAGTGCGAGGTGGTCGCGGTCTGCGACATCGTCCCGGGCAAGGCCGCGGAGCAGCGCGCCCGGCTGCAGGTGCCCGAGGCGCGGGCCTACGAGAGCATCGAGGAGCTGCTGGCCGCCGAGCCGGACCTCGACCTGGTGAGCATCACGACGCCGCCGTCGACCCACGCGGAGCTGACGATCACGGCGCTGCGCGCCGGCGTCGACGTGCTGGTCGAGAAGCCGATGGCGCCCTCGCTGGAGGAGTGCGACGCGATGATCGCGGCCGCCGCCGAGCACGACCGCGTGCTGTCCGTGGTGGCGCAGAACCGGTTCCGCGACGACATGGCCACCCTCAAGGAGGTGCTGGACTCGGGCCTCGCCGGGCCCGTCTCGCACGTCCAGGTGAACTCGGCGTGGTGGCGCGGCACGGCGTACTACGACCTGTGGTGGCGCGGCACGTGGGAGTCGGAGGGCGGCGGCTGCACGCTGAACCACGCGATCCACCACCTCGACCTGACCCAGTGGATGCTCGGCGCCCCGCGCGCCGTGACCGCCGTCCTCACCAACGCCGCGCACGAGAACGCCGAGGTCGAGGACCTCTCCGTGGCGGTGCTGCAGTACGACCGCGCCCTGGCCGAGGTGACCAGCTCGGTGGTGCACCACGGCGAGGAGCAGGCGATCGTGGTGCAGGGCCGCGACGCGCGCGTCTCGCAGCCGTGGAAGGTGGTGGCCTCGGCTGCCTCGCCCAACGGCTTCCCGTCACCCGACGGCAACCCCGAGCGCGTGGCGAAGATCGAGGCCCTGGCCGCGGCCCGGCAGCCGCTGGCCCACCTGGGGCACAACGGCCAGATCGGTGACACGCTCGAAGCGGTGCGGGACCGCCGCGTCCCCGCGGTCACCGGTGCCGACGGCCGCCGCGCCGTCGAGCTGGTCACCGCGATCTACCAGGCGGGCATCGAGCGCCGCACCGTCGACCTGCCGCTGCGGCCCGACGACCCCTACTACCGCACGGGGACGCTGGTGGCACGGGCGCCACACTTCTTCGAGAAGACCGCGTCGGTGGGCGACCTGCCCGGCGCGATCACGGTCGGCAGCAGCAACCAGGAGGCAAACTGATGAACGCGACCAGCGGCGCCAACTACGCGCCCGAGCCGGTACCGGACCCCGTGGTGAGCGCGGGCGACTTCCCGTTCGCGGCGGTGCGGCTCGACCACGGCCACATCTACGGCATGGCCGAGGGCCTCCAGGCCGCTGGCGGCACCGTGAAGTGGGTGTACGACCCGGACCCGGCGAAGGTGGAGGCGTTCCGCGCCAAGTTCCCCGACGTGCGCGTCGCGCGCAGCGAGGACGAGGTGTTCGACGACGACGAGGTGCGGCTGGTCGCCGGCGCCGCCGTCACGTCGGAGCGCGCCGCCCTCGGCCTGCGCGCCATCGAGGCCGGCAAGGACTACTTCACGGACAAGGCTCCGCTGACCACGCTGGACCAGCTCGCCGCGGCCCGCGAGGCCACCGCTCGGACGGGGCGCAAGTACGCCGTCTACTACTCCGAGCGCATCCACGTCGAGGCGGCGGTCCTGGCCGACCAGCTCGTCGAGCGCGGGTCGATCGGCCGCGTGCTGCAGGTGATGGGCCTGGGCCCGCACCGCCTCGGCACCGGCCGCCCCGACTGGTTCTTCGAGAAGGACAGGTACGGCGGCATCCTGTGCGACATCGGCAGCCACAACTTCGAGCAGATGCTGCACTACGCGGGCGCCAAGGACGCGACGGTGACGCACGCGGCCATCGCCAACTACAACCACCCGGAGCACCCGGAGCTGGACGACTTCGGCGAGGCCAACATCGCCATGGACAACGGCGCCGCGGGCTACTGCCGCGTCGACTGGTTCACGCCGGACGGCCTGCGGACCTGGGGTGACGGCCGCACGTTCATCCTGGGCACCGAGGGCTACATCGAGCTGCGCAAGTACACGAACGTCGCCACGGACGAGGGCCCCGGCCACGTGTTCCTGGTCAACGGCGAGGGCGAGCACCACCTCGTCGCGAAGGGCAACGTGGGCTACCCGTACTTCGGCCGGCTCATCCTCGACTGCCTGGAGCGCACCGAGAACGCGATGACCCAGGAGCACGCGTTCAAGGCCGCGGAGCTGAGCGTCCAGGCGCAGCAGCTGGCCCGGGTGCTCACGCCCGCGGGCGAGGGCGCGGGCATCGCCTGAGCCGAGCGGGCCGGGCCCGGTCTCCGGGCC